>JAPOYX010000185.1 GCA_026706345.1 Gemmatimonadota bacterium
TCGAAGGAGCGCAGCACACGCCGACGCCGGCCGGGCTCGAGCGGCCGCTCCAGAATGTGGTGCAACAGCACATATTGCGCGGTCAGCATGGGACACCACACCATCTCACCTTCCCAGGCGCCATCCTCGCCCTGGAGATGTAACAAGCGCACGCTCGCACGCCGCAATGCCGGACCGGCCTCGGGTGGCGCAACCTCCCTCGGGCGGCTGGGCTGGGGGTCACGAACGCTCGATGGCATGGAGACCGGAAATGCGCGGGCCAAGGCGTCCCGAACTCGCTCGTCTTTTCCTCCGCCCGCGCTTCTCGCCTTGTGTAGCTGCCGAACGCCACGCAGGAGCCACCAGAGACGCACAGCGAGCGCCTGAACGCTGGCGCCGGCCCGACGCCAAGCGAGTTGGTCGGAGGATCGCGGCATCTCCCTGGCAACCGCCCGGGCCACCGTCACGCCAAACTCGCGACTCAGATGGGCCACCGAGGTGTCTTCACAGGCGAGTAAACACATGGTCCGGTCGCGGACCGCGGATTTTGCCCGCCAACGCCGGTAGACCGCGTGTCTGACCGCCACCACCTCGGCCCGATGATCGGCAAAGACCTCGTAGAACCCCATGGCGAGGAACTCCGGAGCGCGGGTCGCCTGGACACGCTTGGTGGTGAAGTCGTGAAAGTCCTCGCCCTCGGCCAGCGTAAGCGCATCGCCGAAACCGAGGGTCATTCCCACCGCGGTCAGGGGATGGTAGTGCCCGGCCGCATCGCCAATAAGCACTCGACGGGGGCTCCCGTACGTGACGCGCGGCCTCAGCGCGTTGTTTGCGATCTGGAACTGCTCCGTCCGCAGCGCTTCGACGAACGCCGACCTCAGTGTTTCCGGCAACACACCGGCATACGAGTCCGACAGGAAGCCAATCCGGTCCCGGGGTGTCCAGCGGTCCACTGGGACATCGACGATGACCCGGACGCAATGCTCTGCCAGACGGTATACGAGAATTGGACCCGGTCCACCACACAACACATGCCCATAACCCTCCAGCGGTAAACTCACCCCTCTTAGTGTGACCCCCACCATCCACGAGCAGATTATCGGGCTTGTCGATAAATCCAACGATTGACGCACGACTGAGGTCCGGCCGTCGGCGCCTACAATCCGCGCCGCGGTCACGGATTCATCGACACCGTTACGGGTAAAAGTGACCCGCCCGTCTTCGACCGCCTGGACCCGCGCGTGGAGAAGAAAGTCGACACCCGACTCGTTTTCGACCGCTTCACGCAGATGGGAGACGAGTGCCGCGTGCTCGCATACCAAACTGTGAGCTCCGTCTGGATAAGGAAGCACTATCGGTTCCGAGCCGTCTTCCGGGAATACCGTAAATCCTTGACCCGTGGTGCTGCGGGACTGCGTATCGAGGGCTATCCCGAAATCGCGCAACATCCGCGCGGCAGGCGGATGCAGCCATTCGCCCGCCAGGCGTTTGGAAGCTTTGGGATTGGCTTCGAGCAGAACCACCCGGGCGCCTTTGCGCGCGTGAGCGAGCGCGCACAAGCTGCCTACCGGACCCGCGCCGACGATGGCGACGTCGTAGTGCCGAAGAGTGGCGCCGCTCATCGGACAATGCTCCCTTGCGAGCGGCGGCGATAGCGGAGTCGGCAGGGTGTCTCGGGGCCCGTCACCCAGCTCCCGTAATTCGGGGCGGGAAACGCGGTGTCGAGATGAAAATCGAAGCGGTCGAGCAGCACGGTCCAGATCGCTTTCAGTTGCAGGTAGGCAAAATGCTTTCCCATGCACCGGTGCTTGCCGCCGCCGAAACCGATCAGGGCGTAGTGGTGCTGTTTGTCCTCGCAATTAGGGGGTGCAAACCGCTCCGGAGAGAACTGCTCCGGGTCAGCAAACACATGCGGCAACCGGTGGGAGACCGCCGGTGACACTATGGCCAAGGTGCCGGCAGGTACGAGGTAGCCTGCATAGTGCACGGGTTTGAGTACCTTTCGGATCAGCATGATCAACGGCGGATGCAGCCGCTCGCACTCACGCACGGCGTGTTCCAGAACGACCTGCTGTTTGAGACTCGACAGGCTCATGGCGCCTGCCTCGCGGTAGACGCCTTGTATCTCGTCCCTGACCTTCGTCAGGTAGGAGGGTGCCCTCAGGAGCTCCAGGGCGGTCCAGGTGGCGAGCACCGCGCTCGTATGCTGGCCGGCGAACAGCACGGTCAGCAGGATGCCGGTAAGCTCGTCGTCATCCAGCGCGCGGCCGTCCTTGTATCGGGCGTTCATGAGGGTCTGCATGAAATCGTCCGGCGTGGCTCCTGAACGCCGGCGTTCCCGCATCACCTGGCTGAAGAGCTCAGCCACCTTTTGCCGGGCCCGGTCGCGGGTGCGATGCGCCCTGGTGGGAAGCTTGGGGAGAAAAAACCCGAGGGTGTTGATTCCGTTTTGCAGATCGTGGTAGGCCTCGGCAAAACCCGTGTCCACCTGGTCCCGGACTTCCTCGCCGATGAGGCAGCGACTGGCGATCTTCACCGTAAGCTCGTTCATTGCATGTGACAGGTCCATTTCCCCGGCCTCTCCAAGGGAGTCGGCAAACCGGGCGGTTTCCTCAAACATGATTCGTGCAAACTTGTGCATCGCAGCCTCGCGAAGCACCGGGTACAGGAATGCCAGCTGCTCGGCCATGAGTTCGTACGAGACGTCGTACGCCCCACCATGTCCGAATATGGGTACCGTGAACTGGTACACGGCTTTAGCATTCAACTGGTCCTCGGACGCCCTGAAGTAGAAGTCGTGGGCTTCGGGTCCGGTGAAGAGCACAAAATCGCGAGTAGCGATCCGGAACTTGAAAAGTTCACCCTGCTCTTGCCAGCCGCGACTCAACATCGAGACCGGATCTTTCAGAAAACCCGGCAGGTGACCGATCAATGGCCACCCGCCCGCAAGCTCAGGTACGGCTTTGGGCGCCTTCGGCGAGAACTGTGCCGAACCCAGGGATGTCACGCCATCAGACCGCTGTTCCATCTCTTCCCCTAATAGACAAATGGCAACATCGAGTAACGCACCCGCTGCCTGTAGCGTCCCCACAGCTCGCCGTACTTGGAACGACAGCGCCGCTCATCCCGTATGGAGCGATGGAACAGCAGACCTGCAAGCCACGCCGGCAGCAGGTATGGCACCCAGGATGCGAACCCGGTAGTAAGGGCGAACGCAAGGTAGATGCAGATCTCGCCGGTGTAGTTGAGGTGGCGTCCGATGCCCCAGAATCCGGAAACCAGCAGGCGCCCGTCCAGGGACTGTGCTGGGCGTCCCCAGATGGTAGCGCCAGGGTCACGCTTGAAGCGGTGCTTCTGGTCGTTGGCACCGCGAAACAGCCAGAATCCGAAGCAAAACAGCAGGGTGATCAATACGGCGGTGGTGGCGGGCAGCGGTACCGACGCATGGACCAGCCACCAGCCGGCGAGGCAGTAGAAAAAGGGCACCAGCACGTAGTCT
>JAPOYX010000186.1 GCA_026706345.1 Gemmatimonadota bacterium
CTTGGGCAAAAAACAGGTCGTGCTGGTTCTTTGCATAGATGTGGGCAATGCCCCAGCGGTCGGTCAGGATTTCGACCGGCTCGCGGAGCCCGGAGAGGCGCAGTGTTTCCATTCCATCCTCCTGAACGCTTGTCTGAGGCACGACCGCGGTACGACCCAGGGACGGAGAGAGACAGGGGGCGACACACCAGAAGGGAGCAAGTACAGACGCAGCTTGTGAAACCGTCGACATAGTCGCTCCTGTCATACACGGTCTTGGTTACGCCTCATCAACAGGCGGTAATACGTCCGGTGTGATCTGATAGCCGTCCGCCAGGGCGTTGGTGCTGTTGAACAGCGCCACAATAGCCATGACTTCCCCCAGCGTTTCGGTGTCGCAGCCGAGCTTCCGCAGGGCCGCGGTGTGGGAGTTAATACAGTAGGCACAGCCGTTGGTGGCCGAAACGGCCAGGGCAATAATCTCGCGGGTGCGAGGATCAAGGGGCGATTCCCGTCCGCTGGCCTCGGGGTGCATGAGCGCTTTCAGCCGGGTCCAGATCATCTCCAGATTGTCCGGATGGCTGGCCAGTACCCGCCAGAAATTCGGCACCGCCGGAATACCCTTGGTGGCTTTGATGTCGGCATATATCTGCGCGACTTTGCCCCTGGCTTCTTCTTCCGCAACCATGCGCACGGTTGCAGTACGCGTCATAGCACTCCCTCCCTTGTGACTGGCGATAAGCGGTCTTTCAACCCGCCTCGTTCGGATTGCCGCCTCAGGGTGTCCCAAAAAGAGACAGAAAGAAAGGGCGGATGGCACGCCGGGTGCAGCGGGAGAGTTGCGGCCTGGTCAGAAATTCCGTACAGCAGTCTCTAAGGAGGCTGTACATATGGCGATTCTGATTACCGGGGGCACCGGGTTTTTGGGCCGGCATCTGACACGACATCTGGTTCAGTCGGGAGAGAACGTCGTCATTCTCGATACCGTCCCGCACCGCGAGGCGGCCGACGCCGTGGCCGAGCAGGTGGCAGTAGCCGAGGGAGACGTCATGGAAGCGCCAGCGCACGTACACGCGATCCAGCGCAATAAAATCGAGGGGATTATTCACCTCGCCTACTATCTGGGGACCGGCGGCATCCGCAATCCGCTGCCGTCGATCAACGTGAATTGTATCGGCACCACCAATATCTTTGAGGCCGCCCGGCTGAGCGGCCTGAAGCGCGTGGTGTATATGAGTTCGGTCGCCGTATTTCCCGAGCGCACGGCCAGCACCGCCCCGGAGTTGAGCGAAGATGACCCGCCCGCTCCGTCCACCAGCAATCAGGCCGGCCTGTACGGCGCGTGCAAATTATTCAACGAGCATACCGCGGACTACTATAATCACGCCTATGGCATGGACTTCATTGCGATCCGGCCGACCTCGGTGTTTGGCGAAGGGCGCGGCCAGCGCCGGGGCGCGGCGGGAGATCATTTTATGGTGGCCCCTGAGCTGGCCCTGCTCGGCAAGCCGGTTATCATGCCGCAGGACGAGCAGATTGCCGACTGGCTCTATGTTGCCGATGCCGCCGAGGTCTTTCGTCGGGCGTATCATATTGAAAACCCGCAATCCCGCGTGTTCAACATGGCCGGCCCCAGCCGCAAGACGGGCGAGATCACGGCCTATCTGCGCGAGTTGCTGCCCGGCGCCAACATCTCGGTCAGCGACAAACCCGTAGCCATGACCTCGCTGGTCAAGACAGATCGCCTGCGAACCGAGCTGGACTTCACACCCACGTATACGGTCGAGGACGGCATCCTGGCCTATCTGAACGACGTACGCAAACGCGAAGACATGCCGCTGGAGCCACGCTAGAGGCGACTTGGTGAAAGAGGGTTAAAGAGAGAGTGTCTATGGACTTCGGAGTTGGTTTTCAGTCGCATATTCACAACGGATGGAAACACGCCCTGCTGGCCGAGCAGATGGGGTTTACTCATGCCTGGTTTGTGGACTCGCAGATGCTCACCTCGGACGTATATGCCTGTATGGCCCTGGCCGCCGCGCAGACAAAAACGATCCGACTCGGGACCGGCGTCACTATTGTTGGGACGCGGATTCCGCCCGTCATTGCGCACTCCATTGCCACCATCAATCAGCTTGCGCCCGGTCGGGTGATTCTCGGTCTGGGCACCGGTCATACGGCCTGGCGGACCATGGACATGCCACCGGCTTCGCTTGCGGAGTTCCGACACGCGGTCGAGGTCTGCCAGGGCCTGCTCCGAGGTGAGACTGTCCCCTATCACGAGCGCGGCCGGCAGAGCCGGATTCGGTTCATGGATGTCGAGCACGGCTATATTAACACACGCGAGCGCATCCCCGTCTATCTGGCGGCCTCGCATCCCAGGGCCCAGGCCCTGGCCGGTGAGCGGGGCGACGGCCTGTTGACCCTGAGCCTGCTTTCGCCCGAGTCGCTCACCCGCAATCTGGCGGCAGTCGCACGGGGCTGGGAGGGCCGGAACGGCGGAAAACCGTCCGACTTCGGCGTGGTTACGCTCGGCATCTCCTGCGTGCTGCAAGCCGGCGAGGCCGTGAACAGTCCGCGCGTGCTGTCGCGGGTCGGCCCGCGCATTGCGGTGGCCCTGCACTATGCCTATGAAGTCGCCAAACAGGGCAAAACGGTGCCGCCTTTTTTACAGCCCTTTCTGACTCCGGACTACCAGCGCTATCTGGACGACCGCTGGGAAGACATACACGCCACGCACTCGCGCTTTCTGCATCCGGGCGAAGAGAAATTCATTACTCCCGAGGCCATTCGGTCCATGAGCCTGACCGGCTCGCGCGATGATATTCTCGAACGCCTCCATCAGCTTGAAGCCGCCGGACTCACCCAGATTGTTGTCTCACCTCCGTGGGGTCTGGTGGAAGAAAGTATCGTGGAGTTCGCCCGAGAGATTATCGGACCGTATAGAAACCAGTAGCCGAGCGTGCAGCGCGTGATTCCGCCGAGGGGTTTGGAATCAGCGACTGAAACCGCTACGTTGAGAGCCACTCTCTCGGAAGGAATGTAGATATAAATATGACGCAAGGCGAAGCGGTACGCTATGAACAGGTCGGACATATAGGTTGGCTGCGTCTCAACCGGGCGGAAAAGCTGAACGCCATGACGCCCCAGATGTGGCAGGCCTTACAGGAACTCGGTCAGACCCTTGCCACCGAAGCACATGCGCGCGAAAACCAGTTACGGGCGCTCGTCGTGATTGGCGAAGGCCGCGCCTTTTCAACCGGTATTGATACCTCGGCCTTTGGCGGCGTGGTCTTTAACGGACACGAACATGAGCCCATGCCCGAGGTGGTGGCCGACGATGATCCTATGGTGTCCATTATCCAGGGTTTTCAGGAAGCCTTCACCTGGCTTGAGGAAGCCCCCTATCCGACTATTGCCGCGGCCCGGGGCTATGCTCTGGGTGCGGGCCTGCAGATGGCGCTGGCCTGCGATATCCG
>JAPOYX010000187.1 GCA_026706345.1 Gemmatimonadota bacterium
CGCGGCCCGGGGGCGGGCCCGTGATGGAGGACCCCGGCTCATATTCGTTCGACTTGGGAATCCGCACGGACAGGAGTAAGCGGATCACCCTGGAAACCGAGTTCGACTACGAGCGGTCCCAGCGGGGCGGCCATGAGTGGGAAACGGGGGTCGAAGCCTCCATTCGTCCTACCGCGAACTGGGAACTGGAGTTTTCGCCGAACTTCAGCTGGGAACGGAACGCGGCCCAGTATGTTACCCGGACCGACGCCCTGGCCTACGGGCCGACCTATGGAAGCCGGTACGTTTTTTCGGACCTGCAACGGCGCTCCTTCTCCCTCGAGACCCGGATGAACGTGGCCTTTACGCCCGACCTGACTTTGCAACTGTATGCACAGCCCCTGCTTTCCTCGGGCGATTATCTCAATTACAAGCAGTTGCTCAGGGCGAGCAGTTTCGATTTCGACGTGCTGAACGAGGGATCGCGGTCCTTTATCGATCCAGACGACGGATACCGTTACCTCGACTTCGACGGGGACGGGATGCCGGAAATCAATTTCTCGGACCGGGACTTCAACATCCAGTCCCTCCGCATGAACGTGGTGCTGCGCTGGGAGTACCGGCCCGGTTCCCGGGTGTTCCTCGTCTGGCAGCAGACCCGCAGCGAACGGGACGAAAACGGGACGCTGGACATCGGCAGAGACTTCGGCAACCTGTTCGGCGGCGAGTCGGAGAACATATTCATCGTCAAGTTCAACTACTGGTTCGGCGTGTGAATGCGGACGGACAGCCGGCCCCGCGCCCCGATGCGGCTTGACACCGGGACGTTTCTATGGCCATATTGTGCTTGTGTACTTGTACCGCCGCATGAAGGTTCGAGCGGCTATCGCCGGCCTGGTTGGATTAGCTGGTCGTCATAGTAAACCGGTAGGCATCGACGAACCTGCACAGCGCGGCATCCACCCGCGCGACCCGAAACACGGCATGAAATCAACTCAACACGCCATGAAATCATTGCGCGCCACCTTACTGACGCTGGCGATCCTGATCGCCTTCGTTGCCGGCACCTGGTCCGTCCATGGACAGGCGGTCCGCACCGATTACATGGAAACGGAACTGGTCGTGGAGACGACGTCCATCAAACCCGGGCAGCCTTTCTGGGCCGGCCTGAGGATGAAGATGGACGAGCACTGGCACACCTACTGGCGCAACCCCGCCGATTCGGGCCTGCCCACGAAGATACACTGGACGCTTCCCGATGGGTTCCAGGCCGGAGAGATCAACTGGCCCTATCCCCAGAAGATCGAACTCGACATCCTGGCCAGTTACGGGTACGAAGGCGAGACGCTCCTGCTCGTGGAAATCACGCCTCCGGCCGACCTGGAGCCCGGCGGCACGGTCGACGTCGGGGCCTTCGCGTCCTGGTTGGTCTGTGCGGATATCTGTCTTCCGGGAGAATCCGGATACCAGGTGACGCTGCCCGTTTCCACGGACGCGCCCCAGGCCGATGAGAGATGGACCGATCTTTTTGCCCGCGCCCGGGAAAACCTTCCGGTCGCGGTGCCCGGATGGCACGTCGACGCCGCCATCTCCGATTCCACCGTGGCGCTTCACGCCACCCCGCCCGAATGGTTCTCCGGCAACCTCACCAGCGCCGAGTTCTACCCCTACAACGCAGACCTGATCGACTACATATCTCTCCAGAAACTGGAGATGACGGAGACAGGGTACCTGTTGACGATGCGCCGGTCGGGCTTCTACACGGACAGGCCGCAACAGATCGCGGGCGTGCTGGTATCCCCGGATGGATGGCGCGGCCCCGGATCGGAGCGCGCACTGGCCGTGAGCGCCGTCTACGCCGATGTGCTGCCGGCGGCGGTCGCTGCCATCGGACCGCCTGGATCGCCAGGATCGTCCGGCTCGGGCGACGGTTCGGCGATCTCCGGCCTTGCGGCCACGGCGGTTTCGGGCGATCTCGTGTCCGGCCTGTGGCAGGCCCTGCTCTTCGCCCTCGTGGGCGGCATGATCCTCAACCTGATGCCCTGCGTCCTCCCCGTGTTGTCTATCAAGGTGCTCGGATTCATCCACCAGGCGGGCGACGACCCGGCAAAGGCCCGCCGGCACGGCCTGGTCTTCACCGCGGGCGTCCTGGTTTCCTTTCTCGCGCTGGCGGCCGTCCTGATCGCCCTGCGGGCCGGGGGAGAGCAGTTGGGCTGGGGATTCCAGCTCCAGTCGCCGGCCTTCATCGTCGTTCTGTCGGTCATCATCTTCATGTTCGGCCTGAGTCTCTTTGGCGTCTTCGAGATCGGCACGTCGCTGGTCGGGCTCGGCGGTCGGATGGATTCGGGGAGCGGACTGGGCGGATCCTTCCTGAGCGGCGTCCTGGCCACGGTCGTGGCCACGCCGTGCACCGCGCCGTTCATGGGCGTGGCCCTGGGATACGCCCTGACGCAGTCGGCGGTCCAGTCCCTGGCGATCTTCGGGTTCCTCGGCCTGGGCATGGCCCTGCCCTACCTGACCCTGTCATCCGTACCCGCCCTGCTGCGGTACGTGCCGAAACCCGGCGCCTGGATGGAGTCCTTCAAGCAGTTCATGGGTTTCCTCATGATGGCCACCGTGGTCTGGCTGCTCTGGGTGCTGAACCTCCAGACGGACCCCAACCTGGTCGCCCTGGTGATGGTCCTGCTGGTGCTGGTGGCCCTCGGAAGCTGGATTCTCGGCCGTTGGGGAGGCATCGCTTCCGGCAGCCGTTCCAGGTTGGCTGCTCGTGCCGCGGCCGCGGTGATCATTGTCGCGAGCATGACCGCCGTACTGAGCCAGGTGCCCGCTCCGGCCAATGCGGAACGGACCGCCGCGGCGCCGGCGAACAGCGCGGGCCTGGAGTGGGAACCTTTCTCCCGGCAACTGGTGCGGGAACTGCGCGCTTCGGGGAAGTCGGTTTTCGTGGACTTCACCGCAGCCTGGTGCCTGAGTTGCCAGGTCAACAAGCGCGTGGCGTTGAGCGACAGCCGCGTGGTGGAGCAGTTCGAGACCCTGGGCGTGGTCACGGTCCAGGCCGACTGGACGTCAAGGGACCCCGAGATCACACAGGCGCTCGCCGAATTCGGTCGCAACAGCGTCCCGCTGTACGTGCTGTATACGGGCAGTCCGGATTCCGAACCGGAGATCCTGCCGGAACTGCTCACGCCCGGCCTGGTGCTGGATGCGTTGAAGAAGGTGGAAAGCGGGCGCGCTGCCAGCAGGTAGAATTTGAATCAGTTCGACGTTACTATTCACAAGGAGGATTTCCATGAAGAGGATTCTGATACCGGCAGCCGTGGTGGCCGTTGCCGCCGCGTTCCTGCTGGTAAACTTTTCCACGCCGATGGCCGCCGGGGAAGCCAAGGTGGGGAAAGCGGCCCCGGATTTCACGCTGACGGATACGAATGGCAACAGCGTGACGCTCTCGGACTACAGCGGCAAGTACGTGGTCCTTGAGTGGATCAACTACGACTGTCCCTTCGTGGCCAAGCACTACGACGCCAAGAACATGCAGGGCCTGCAGAACAAGTACCGCGAGCAGGGCGTGGTCTGGCTGGCCGTCAACTCGTCGGCCGCTGGCAAGCAGGGCCAGTTCTCCAATGAAGAAATCCACAAGCGCCTGAAGAAGCACGCGTCGACCGTGGACGCCTACTTGCTCGATGGCAACGGCGACGTCGGCAGGACGTACGGCGCCACCCACACGCCCCATATGTACATCATCAACCCGGAAGGCACGTTGATCTACATGGGCGCCATCGACAGCATCAACTCGGCCAACATCGCCGACATTCCCAAGGCCGACAATTACGTCGTCATGGCCTTCGACGCGGTTTTCGCCGGCAAGGAAGTGCCGGTCGGGATGACCCGGGCCTACGGCTGTACGGTGAAGTACTAGAGGGATTGAAGTCCGGGGGAGGTCACGCCGGTTTGCGGGTTGTTGGCACTCCCCCGGACCGGTCTAATGCGATGACGAAGCTGAGATACTTTGAGCAAGAAGACGTCATGCACCTGACGATCTCGGACGAACCGGAAGACATCAGTATAGAACTCAGTCCCGATATTACGGTGGAATGCAATGATAAGGGTGAACTCATTGGTATCGAGATACTCAAAGCCAGTGAGTTCATCGCTGAAATGACTACTTGAGATACATGATTGGCCTGACGAAAATACGGAGCCATCATGACTTTAAACTTTACTTTGGACTTATGGATTGAAAAAGGCTGGTATGTTGGAACACTCCGTGAAGTTCCAGGAGTGTTCAGTCAAGGCAAGGATCTTGAAGAACTGAAAACAAACATCAAGGATGCTTACAATCTGGTGATGCAGGAGACCGACTCGACTCCCATAGAGTGATTCGAGTCAACGGGACTGAGCTTGGAAACACTTTGAAGCAACCGAATTGCCGTTGTTGCCGAACGTCTGGGCGACAACGGCATTTTCCTGTGGATATTGAGTTGATCACGTGAACGAACTTGAAGACAAACGGAATCCGGAATGCGAAGCAGAGCTTATCGAAGGGAAGGGAAATGACACTAAAGCAACGAATAACAGAAATAACCAGATGCTTGAATGAAGGGATCCATGAACGAGAAGAGACTATAGCGGTTTCGTTCCTAGCTGCCTTGTCAGATCAGAGCATCTTCCTATTTGGTCCACCCGGAACGGCCAAGAGCCTCATCGCCCGCCGTATATCCCGAGCTTTTGAAACAAACAGCTACTTCGAATACCTGATGCATCGGTTCAGTACGCCAGAAGAGGTATTTGGCCCCATCTCGATTACTGAGCTGAAGAAAGACAACCTTCTGCGCAGGACGGGAGGGGTTTCTGCCCCAATCGGATTTTGCGTTCTTGGACGAGATCTGGAAATCAAGCCCTTCCATTCTGAATACACTCCTAACGATCATAAACGAGAAGGTATTTCGCAACGGAACCGAAGTGGAAAGCGTACCGTTAAAAGCGTTGATTGCCGCCTCGAATGAAACACCGCCCCCGGGATATGGTCTTGAAGCCATGTATGACCGCTTTCTAGTTCGGCTGAACATTTCTCCGATGGAAGATGTGCCTAGTTTCAATGCACTTTTGAACTCCAAGCCCACTCACCCAGTAGTGGATCTGCCAGAAGGTCTGTCTGTAAATCAGGGGGAGTGGGAGGAATGGAGCAAGCGTCTGCATGAAGTCGACCTTTCACAGGAAGCCCTAAACGTCATACAGGACATTCGGTTGGCATTTGAAGAAAAGGGAGAAGATCTGGATGTCTATGTTTCTGATCGGCGCTGGCAGAGAGCGGCAATCCTGCTCAAGGCCGCCGCGTTCTTTTGTGGCAGAGACGAGGTGAATCTGGTCGACTGTTTATTGTTGCGCCATTGTCTTTGGTCGACTAAGGAAAACTGCCCCGTAGTAATCGAAATCGTCGAGAAAGCCGTAAGAGACCGGGGCTTTGAGACGGAGTTTAGTCTTGATGAAATTGATTCAGAGAAGGAAAAGTTGGAGAAGGAAATCGATAGAGAACTTTATCATAGAAGAAATGTTTACAGGACATCTACAATTGGTAACAAGCAGCACTTCGAATGCCAAAGGGATAGCGAAACTTTCTACATCCCAATCGCCAAAATGAAAACCCGGGAGAAGTTTCATCCTATCGATAAGAATGGAACCGAATTACAGGAGTTTCAGTGTTGTTTTGACGGTCAGGGAACCTGCGAAATAGAAAAGGTAGACAGGCGTTACTACAACAACAGTTGGGTTCAAATCGATTCGTACAAACCCAAGGTGTTATTTCATAAAGGCGACAAGAAAGAAGACGTCAACCCAAGGCTCGTTGAGGCATTACAGCATGAAATAGTAGAAACGAGTAACAAGTTTGATACGGTAATTGAGCAAATCCAAGCCAAGAGGTCCAGATTCAAGGATGAACTGGACACTCCGTTCGTCCCCGGTGAAGTTGCTAAAATCTCCTGGGAAAGTGTCGACAATCAGTTGCGAGAAATGAGATTGCGACGTCAGGACTGTGATCGTTTGCAAGACAAGACAACGGCATGACTACGGATATGACAGCAGATTCACTGTCGAATGAACTACAAGAGGTATTGTCCGAAATTCAAGCGAGGTTTCCCTTAGCGAAGGAAGAGTATGTTCGGTCGCACCTAAAGGAAGAGACTGAAGCCGAACAGGGGAGAATCTGCCGGTGGCTGGGGCGACACAATCCTTTCGCAGAGAACGAGACAGCGCTTCGAATTGCGGAGAAGGAGTTGGCAGCCAATGAGGATGTGCCGATAGAACATCTGGAGCGATATCTACGGGATTTTGAATCGTTGGCGAAGCAAACGGAATCTATAATCGATAGTGAGTACTGGACGTCGGAGATAAACAAGATCATAGTAGCCCTGGCCAATTTCAAAGTTTCAATGAGTGAATCCGACCCGTCACTCGAAAACAACGAAGGAGGTGAATCAGCCGGGTTACAAGAGCAGGCGACCATCCTTTGCACATTGCTATTACGGCATTGGAGGAGACTCTACGACGAACAGTACGCAAGTTGGGAACTGGAATCGGTCCAGGAGTTCAGACTTAATTTACTCGCCCGTTTACGGGAATGGCTGGAAAAACTCCAACTACTGGCAGATACGCTGAATGAGTTATCGATTGAACCGGGTTTGTTGTTCGATCTGTCGAAGGAAAACCTGTCGTTATCGGATGTCGAACAACTGAAGAAGTGGGTGTCGTATATATCTGAAGATGATGGCGTCAAGCATTTATGCGACCTGATGGGCCGACTGCGTCGCGCCGAGAAGACGAAGCGTCAGGAACTAGTTAGAACCAGAACCACCATTACGGAATACGTTCCCGATATCAACTCTAGAGAGGAAATCGTCGGTCTCGTCTGGAGGAACGATATCGAACGCGTGGTTCCTCAGGAATTGACCTTGCTTGCCGACGAGGAGACCTCGGTCTTGTT
>JAPOYX010000188.1 GCA_026706345.1 Gemmatimonadota bacterium
TATCCGGCACTCCCTCCAGCGAGCGGTCGACGGTGATCAGCGGCGTAGCGTCGAGTCCGCCGTCCGCGAGCAGGTGGCAGGCGTCGCGGACCGCCTCCGGGGTGAAGTGAAAAACGCCCTTCAGGGTGATCTGGTCATAGTGGAGCCTGGTGGTGTCGTAGGTAACCGTCGTGCCGCCGGGGCACCCTCCGAAAAGCACGACACAGCCGCCCCTGCTGACCATGGTAACGGCTTCTTCCCAGACGGCCGGCAGCCCCGTGCATTCGAAGACGATAGGCGAGCCTTGGCCCCCTGTGGCTTCCAGCACCGCCTCGGTGGCATTCGCCCTGGCGCTATCGATGACGAGGTCCGCCCCGACCTTCTCCGCCATCTCGAGACGGTAGTCGTGCCGCCCCGAGACGATCACCTGCTTCACGCCCATTTCCTTCAGCACCATGACGTGCAACAGCCCGATGGCACCGGCGCCGATGACGACCGCCGAGTCAACGGATGCAACGGGCGCCTGGCTTATGCCGTAGACCACGCAGGAAAGCGGCTCCAGCATGGCCGCCTCGCGATAGCCCAGTTCATCGGGCTTGGGGTACATGTTCGCGTCGACTACTGCGGCGGGCACCCTCAGGTACTCGGCGTAGGCGCCCAGAGCCATCGTTCTCGTCAAGTCCGGGCACAGGTTCTGGAGTGATCGCCTGCAGTACACGCATTCCCGGCAGGGTGCCGTGTGTACGGACATGACGGGCTGCCCGACGGAGAACCGTTCCACCCTGTTTCCTTTGTCGACGACCACGCCGGAAAACTCGTGGCCGAACAGGGTCGGAGGCGGCATAAGATGATGCCCTCTCCTGTAGGCTTTCAGATCGGTCCCGCAGGTCAGGGCGGATCTCACCTGCACGACCACGTCGTCCGGTCCCGCGACGGGCTTGTCGACGTCGTCGCGGGTCTCTATCCGTCCGGGTTCCACGAGTACACATGCGCGCATCGGTGCGTATCCGATCAGTGCGTATCCAAAAGCGTATCCAAAACGGCCGCTTCAAAAAAATGGAACGGTTCTGCCTTACCGGCTGGAACGGCCTGCCTTGCCGATTGGAACGGGTCTGCCTTATCGGATATGACGACCAGACCACGGTCCGGGTTTCACGGACGCCTATTATACGTCCATGGCCGCGCCAGCGCAAGGACAGGCGCACGGCCGGCGCCAAAACGGATACTCATGCGGGTGATTTGTATTGACACCCCGTTGCCCGCCCGGTATCGTTTTTTCATGCTCATCTTCGACGGCGACTACCCCATGGCGTATAGCGGGATCGAACGCAACAGGGACGTCACCCTTCCGCTGGCGGATGTGCGCGACGCCGGGGATCCGGGCAACGTCGCCTTCGCCTGCCTGCCCGAGATGCGCCGGGGCCGGGTCGCGGCCGCCCTGATGAAGTTCACCGTGCGCCGCAAGCGGGAAAACAGCATACTGGACGGTCTCCGCGGCAGCGCGGCGGTCTATGGGGCGGCCCGCGGTCAGTTGGCCTATTATCACATACTGGCGGAACAGGGCGAAGGCGTCGTGCTTTCCGGCGGACAGGCCCTGGCTACACATATGTCAGTCTGGGAAGAGGCGGAGGATACCCATAGGCTTCCCGTGGGTTTCATCCTCGGCATGGAGGGCGCCGATCCCATTCTCTGGCCCGAACAAGTACACGAATGGTTCGAGGTGGGTGTCCGCGTGGTGAGCCTGACCCACTACGGTCCGAGCACCTATGCCCACGGTACGGGTTCCACGGGCGGTCTGTTCCCGCCCGCCAGGGAGTTGCTCCGCGAGATGTCTGCCTGCGGCATGCTGCTCGATCTGACACACATATCGGACGAAAGTTTCTTCGAGGCCGTGGACCTGTATGAAGGTCCGGTCCTGGCCAGTCACCAGAACTGCCGAGCCCTCGTCCCCGGCCAGCGCCAGTTCTCCGACGAACAGCTCAGAATCGTCATCGAACGGGGCGGCGTCATCGGCGCGTCCATGGACACCTGGATGCTCTGCCCCTGGTACACCCTCGACTGGTCGAACACCGGGGGATACAACCGCCGGGACCATTTCCGGCGCGAGGACATTGGCCTTTCCCACGTGGCCGATCACATCGATCACGTGTGCCAGTTGGCCGGCAACGCCGATCATGCGGCAATCGGCGGTGACACCGACGGGCAGGGCGGCATCGACGGGGCGCCCTCCGAAATCGACTCGATCGCCGATTACCAGTTGCTGGTTCCCATCCTCGAGGAGCGGGGATACGCCCGGGAAGACATCGAGAAGGTCATGTACAGGAACTGGGTGAGGTTTTATACGGACCACCTGCCGAAGGGCGGTTGACGGACTGTCCACCGCGGAACTGCTGACGAAACACCCGCCGTAGAACGGCTGACGGACCATTTGCCGCGAAACTACTGACGGACCACCTGCCGCGAAATTACTGGCGGACCACCTCGGGGCTTTGTCATACACATGCTCACGCTCACGAAATGTCTGATTCGTCTACGCTATGTCCTGCCAGCGCTGTCCTTCGTATATCTGAATGGATGCGGCGATGGCGAGAACGTCCAGCAGCCTGATGGCCAGACCCGGGTCAATTCCATAGGCCGTCAGTTGCCGGACGACGCGGCCCCGCCGGACCGGCAGAAATTCCGCTACATGTTTCGCGAGCCTTCCACCCTGGACATCAGCGTGGCGGCCTACGAAGCCGACGGCACGTACTTTGCCTTCGAGCGTCTGGTGCTGCTGGACGAAAACAACGAACTCGTCCCGGCGGCGGCGGACCGCTGGGAATCTTCGGAAGACGGCCGGACATGGACCTTCCATCTCCGCGAAGGCGCGCGGTGGAGCGACGGCAGGGACGTCACGGCCCACGATTTCGAGTACTCCTTCCGCCGCATGCTGGATCCGGCCAGCGGGAACATTTACGCCTTTCTCTACTACGTGATCAAGAACGGGCGGGCCTTCAACCAGGGCGAACTCCAGGACGTGGAGCAGGTGGGCATCCGCGCGGTGGACGAACTCACCTTCGAAATCGAGACCGAGGGACCTTGTCCCTACCTGCCCTATATCGTTTCCTTCATCACATCGTCGCCCGTGCCGCGGTGGCAGGTGGAGAAGTTCGGCGCGAAGTGGACCGAACCGGGACACTGCGTGTCCAATTTCACCTACCGGCTGGCGGAATGGAATACGGGTTCCGACATGACCTTCGCCCTCGACCCGAATTACAACGGTCCTCACAAGGCGCTTCTCGAGGAAATCATCGTCAAGTTCATCGGCGCCCAGCGGCCGGGCACCTTGCCCTACGAAAACGGTGAGATCGACGCCTATCGCCTGGATCCCATCGACTACGAGCGGGTGCTTCAGGACAGCGACCTCGTGCAGGAGATTCACCGGATGCCGGAGTTCACCACGTGGTACCTGTTCTTCCAGACCCGGCAGCCTCCCTTCGACGACGCCCGGGTAAGGCGGGCTATCGCACACGCCATCGATCGATCTACGCTCAGCACGACCGTCCTCAACGACCTCGCCATCCCGGCGTACTCCATGCTCCCACCCGGCTTCCCGGGGTATTCGGCGGATCAGTTCAGGGCGTCCCAGGCGTACGATCCCGACGAGGCGCGGCGGCTGATGGCGGAAGCAGGCTATCCGGAGGGCCGCGGCTTCCCGAAGACGGAGTTCTGGCTTCGGGTGGCCGATACGGGCATCAACCGCATCGCGGGAGAAGCAGTGCAAGCCATGCTCCGGGAGACGCTGGGCATCGAACTCGAAATCAGGTACCAGCAGCGAAACGTTTTCAACGAGAACCTGTTCCAGTGGCAGATCCCCATGGGCATGCTGGTCTTTGTTTACGACTACCCGGACCCGTCCAACATGCTCGGCCTCCTCTGGCGGTCACAGCCCAGGGGGTATGCCCGCCACGACTGGCTGCACGCGGAATTCGACGGCCTGCTCGACCGGGCCAATACCCATATGGATCCCGCGGTCCGCTACGACCTGTACGCCCGGGCCGAGCGCATCCTGGCGGAGGAGGCGGGCGCCGTCTTTCTCTTCCATCCGGTGATCACGGAGTTGAGAAAACCCTATCTCCGGGGCGTCAAGCAGGACCGGGACGGCCGCGTGGTGCCGATCATATCGATTCAGACCGTGAACTTCACGGAAATGTACATCGCCCGCCACTGAATCACCGCGGGATGCATGGATAAGACCGACGAATTTCATGTCGCCCACCCCCGTTTCGCCACGAGATACCCGGATTCAAAGGACTCACTGCGTCCCGCCCATCACTGATTCGCCGCGATTCTCATGGACAAGACCGACGTATTGATCATCGGAGGCGGCGCGGTAGGTGTATGCGCCGCGTACTACCTGCGTGAGGCAGGCTACGAGGTCACTCTCGTGGATCGCGGGGAAATCGGGTCCGGCGCTTCCCACGGCAACATGGGGCTCGTCGTGCCCAGCCACAGCGTGCCGCTTGCGGCGCCGGGCGTCGTGCCGCAGGGCCTGAAGTGGATGTTCAAGCCGGACAGCCCCTTCTACATCAAGCTGCGACTGGACCCGTCGCTGGTCCGCTGGCTCTGGGCCTTCTGGAAGGCGAGCAGTGAAGACCGGATGCGCAGGGCCATTCCGCTGATCCGGGACATGAGTCTGCGCAGCCTCTCGCTTTTTGATAAGCTAAACAGTCTGGACGGCGTGGATTTCGACTATCATCAGCGGGGTGTAGTGGCTCTGTATCGTACGCGGGAGGGCCTGGAGGAAGGGGAAGAGGAACGGCACCTCCTCTCCTCGTACGGGCTTGAAATCGATGAACTTTCACCGGACGGTCTGGCTGAAGCGCTTCCGGGGCTGGAACTGAATGCGCTGGGCGGCCTGCACTTCAGGCAGGACGCCCACTTGACGCCAGGCAAGTTCGTGCGCTCATTAGCGGCCCACATAGAGCAGCTCGGCGTGACGGTGCATACCGGGGCGGAAGTAACGGGCTTCACGAAAGAAAAAGGACGCATCACGGCTACCCACACGACCCGGGGAGACATCGCGGCGGGAGAGGTGGTGCTCACGGCGGGTTCCTGGTCGGCCGACCTCGGCAGACTCGTCGGAGTCCCGCTGCCCATCCAGCCGGCAAAGGGGTACAGCGTTACCCTGAGACGGCCGTCCGGCTGGCCGGAAATGCCCTTCATGCTGTCCGAATCCCGGGTGGCCGTCACGCCCATGGGCGACACGCTGCGTATCGGAGGCACCCTGGAACTGGCCGGTATGGACCATACCATTAACCACCGGCGCGTTTCCGCCATTACCAGTGCCGTATCCAGGTATCTCCCGGCGTTCGATATCGGCTCCCATGAGATCCTGGAGACCTGGTGCGGGTTGCGTCCCTGCACGCCCGACGGTCTACCCTTTCTGGGCCGGGTCCCGGACGTCCGCAACCTGGTCGTGGCGGCCGGCCACGCCATGATCGGGGTATCCCTCGGTCCGGTGACCGGGAAGCTGGTCCGGCAGATCATGGCCGACGAACGGACCGACATCGACCTGGACCTCCTCGCGGTGGAACGGTTCGCCGCCTAGGTGAATATGCGTTATTCGATTCTATCGAGTTTCTCAGCCGGCCACCCCTTCAAGTAAACATGCGCGATTCAAATCCCGCGGGCACCTCGTCCGATCATCCTTTTTCAATCAGACCCCACGCCACCCTTGTACGGCTTTCCTTTCCCGTTCTGCTCTCGCTCATCGCGGAACCGCTTACCGGTCTCGTGGACACCGCCTTCATCAAGCGGCTCGGCGCCGAGTCCCTGGCCGCCCTCGGGGTCGGAGCAGTAGCTCTCTCGGGACTTTTCTGGGTCTTCAACTTCCTTGGGATCAGTACGCAGACCGAAGTAGCCCAGGCCGAGGGCGACAATGATCGTTCCCGGTCCGTTTCCATGAGCAGCCTGGGCATCATCATGAGCACGGCCTTCGGGCTGCTGATCATCGTCCTTGGCATTCCGCTCACCTCGTACCTGGCCACGCTGCTTGGGGCTTCGGGTGCGATACATGATGGGGCAGTGGACTACATCTTCTGGCGTTGGCTCGGCGCTCCAGCCATCCTGATCACGCTGACGGCCTGCG
>JAPOYX010000189.1 GCA_026706345.1 Gemmatimonadota bacterium
GAACAGCTCGTCCTCGGCAACGATTCCGGCCTCTGGATCATGCCGGCCGGCGGAGGTGCGGCGCAGCCGCTTCTGCCGGCCGGCGCGATCGCTCACAATCCGAGTTTTTCACCGGACGGAACCCGACTGGTCTACCAGAACAGGCAGTCGGAACAATGGGACTTGTGGACCTTGGAACTTGCCGGGGGCGACGCGCAGCAGATTACCCGTACCGATTACCACGAGGTGGAGCCGGTGTTCTGGCCCGACGGCCATTCCGTGGTGTTCGCATCCGACCGCGCGGGCACGTACGACCTCTGGGAGCTTCACCTGAGTTCCGGGGCCTTGCGCCGGCTGACGGGCCGCTCGGGAACCGCCTACTTTCCCAGCGTCTCCGAACACGGGGATGTCGTATACGCCAACGAACTCGACGGTCGCTGGTCGCTGTACCTGCTGCGTACCGGCGTCACCACGCTGCTCGCGCGCCGGCCGCATCCGCTGAAGGCGCCATCCTGGCGCCCTGGAGGGGGAGTGGTCGTATTGACCGAACAACCGGGCCCGGCACAGAGCAAACTCGTGATGCTGCTGCTTGACGCCCAACCTTTGTTCAAGGACCTCAGCAAGGGGGAGTTGGTGGAGGCCACGCCGGCCTCATGGCTTTCGGGCGAGGAACTGGTCTACGCGGCCAGCGGCCTGCTATGGAGTCGAACGCTGGGCAGCGGTCCCCCCCGGTCGGTGCCCTTCATCCCCGTAGTCCCCTGACGCGCTTGCGCCACCGGAGTGCCCGTCACGGACAGCCGGACGGTGAGTCATAAAGTTTTTATTAAATACAGCCTCTTAATGCTGCTATATGATCTAGTAGAACATAAGAACACCGTAAGATTAGGTTTTGACTACATTAACTCAATCCTGCCGCGTGTGTGGTCCGGCAACGCCAATCGAGACCGTTACAAGTATCTGTTTTTTCTTATAAAAAAGAATTCTGTCGATATGTCGGCGCAACCGCCGGCACGAGTGGAAGCGGACAAATCGATGGAAATTTGTGCGAAATTCGATTCGATTCTGTTAAATTAATCGTCCGAACAAGAATCAGAACGAGTACAAGAAAAAGATTTGCAGGCTGTTACAACAATCAAAGAACGGTTGGACCGCTCGAAAAGACCCTTAGACTTACGAAGCAACACAACCAGCAGCCAGGCCGCATATTTGAAACCGTAAACTCCGATAACAACAATAATCTAACCCGGCGCTCCCACCGCCGGGTTTCTTTTGGGGAACTCAATTGTCGCTCGCGATGCTGCTACCGAAAGCGCGTGCGGGTGCGGCTTTGCAACGGGTTGCTAGACGGCCCAGCCGAACAACGTCATCACGGCAATCACCGTCACGCTGATGAAGAGCGTTCGGAAGACCAGTTCCATCGCGCGGCGCGCGGCGACGCTCGGGTCGGAAATGTCCGCCGCGGTGCCCCCCATGGCCGCCTTGCCCACGCACGCAACCACCTGGTCGTTACTGTGATGGAACGGCAGGTCCGATTTCAGTTCGTATTGACGCCAGCAGTTGACGGCCTCATCGAAATTGCCGCTCAAGGCGTATCCGAGCACAGCCAAGCGTGCGGGTAGCCACACCAGTACTCCGTTAACCGCCTCGATTGCCGGCAGGGCGGGCGTGACCCTTTCCGGGTCGCCCACCCCTATCGTCGTCGCCCGCCGGCGAAGCAGGTCGCTGACACGGAATAGCCACGCACCCACCGGGCCGAGCACGATGAACCAGAATACGACGCCGAAGAACCGGTGGGTGGCCTGCACGAATATGGCCTCCTCCACGGCGACCACGTCTTTCGCGCCGGAATGCTCCACCTCGCAAAGATCGGTCAGGACGCGTTCGGCTTTGTCGGCATCGGAGTCCGCAAGGGCCTGGCAATACTCTTCCACCTCGGCGGCGAGATCCCGGGGGCCCAGACAGAAGAACAGCACCAGCACGGCGAAGAGCAGGTAGGGAAGATCCCATGCCACGCCGGTCTGCAGCAGCGCTCGACTGGCCCAGGCCACGGGAATCAGGGGCAGCAGCACAAGCAGGATGCTGCCCGGATACACCAGCCAGATATTGGCGCCGCGCAAGCTGTCAAGTCCGAAGTCGAAGTAGGGATCGAACCAGCGCAACTCCCGCAGGTGCAGCACCTGGGTCGCGATCCGTTCGAGGCCGAGCCCGAATATCAGGGCGATCAGTTTCATGAGCCGGTGGTTAAATTGCCCTGCCGAAGCATAGGCCGCGAGTGGCTTCCGAACAAGACACGGCCGGTTGCTCGACCTGCCAAGGCCCTGCCGCGACCTTTCGCAGGCGCATCCCGGAGGTCAGGCCGACGTATTCGTACCGATTCGAGGTATGTTAGCTTTCGCGTCCAGCCTCGCAGTCGAGAAAAGTCATGACCCGAAGCCGCCGCCTTGGCGTCGTAATGGATCCCATCGAGAGCATTCAGCCGAAGAAGGATTCAACGCTTGCCATGCTGCTGGCCGCTCAACGAAGGGGCTGGAAGCTGACCTATTTCCGCCAGAAGGACCTGGCCGTGCGCGACGGCGCGGCCCTCGGCCGCGGGCGGCGGATCACGGTAAGGGACGACAATGCGTCCTGGTTCGAACTCGGCGACGAATGGCAGGGCAACCTGGAGACACTGGACGTTGTCCTCATGCGCAAGGACCCGCCTTTCGACATGGAGTACATCTATACCACCTATATCCTCGAGCTGGCCGAGAACCGGGGCTTGCTGGTCGTCAACAAACCGTCGAGCCTGCGCGACATCAACGAGAAAGCCTACACGGCGTGGTTCCCGCAATGCACGCCGGCCGGCCTGATCTCCAGATCCCGGCGCGACCTAAAGGCGTTTCTGGAGGAACAGGGCAAGGTGGTGCTCAAACCGCTGGACGGCATGGGAGGCAGATCGATTTTCGTCGTGGAGCGGACCGATCCCAATACCAATGTCATCCTGGAAACGCTGACCGAATACGGCAACCGGTTCGCACTCGCACAGCGCTACGTCCCGGAGATCGCTGACGGCGACAAGAGAATCCTGTTGATCGAAGGCGAACCGGTTCCCCACGCGCTGGCAAG
>JAPOYX010000190.1 GCA_026706345.1 Gemmatimonadota bacterium
ATCACCGGCGCATGCACGCGGCAGGCCGCCTAGTACGGCATGGTCGACCATGGCGGTCCGCAATGCCATCAAGCTCACCATGGCGACCAGCCATTACGATCACTTTGCCGACCTGACCGGTGGGCTGGTGCCTGTGCAGGGCGTGGACGTCACCTGTCTCTCGATGCCCGTCGAGGAAATCTTTCATCGCTTCACCAGCTACCGCGAATGGGACATCTCGGAGATGTCCTTTGCGAAGTTCTCTGCGGTAGCGGCTCGGGATGACTGCGATATCACGGCCATACCCGTATTCCCGTCACGCGTATTCAGGCAGTCGTCAATCTTTGTGCGCGCCGATTCATCGTTGCGCGAGGCCGAAAGGCTCGTGGGCAGGAAGGTCGGTATTCCCGAATGGGCCCAGACCGCTGCGGTCTATACGCGGGGCTGGCTGATGCACGATCTCAATATCGAGTTGGCGGACATCGAATGGTACCAGGCCGGGGTCAACGCGCCGGGGCGTCGCGAGAAGGTTGCCCTGAGACTGCCCCCCGGGGTGACCTGCACCCCCGTTCCGGAAAAGTCACTGACCGAGATGCTTATTGGTGGCGAGCTCGATGCAGTGTTCTCGGCACATCCGCCGTTGCCGTTCGAGCAGCGTTCCGGTGAGATTCGTCAGCTTTTCGACGACCCGAAGAGCGTCGAGCGGGAGTATTACTTGCGGACAGGCATCTTTCCCATCATGCACGTCATTGCGATCCGAAAAGAAGTGCTTGACAGGCACCCATGGGTTGCAATGAACCTGATGAAAGCGTTCATGGAAGCTCGGGCCCGCTCCCTGTTGCGGGCGCGCGAGCTGACGGCAAGCCGGTTTCCCATTGCCTGGGGTCAGGACAGTTTCTCCGAGACCTGCGAACTTTTCGGGACGAGTCCGTTCCCGTACGGTGTGGAGGCCAACCGAAACACGCTGGAGGCCTTTTTGCTGTTCTGTCGTGAGCAGGGCGTGTGCGAACGTCAGCTTACACCCGAAGAGCTCTTTCCCGCAGAGGTACGAACACACTATGTCGTGTGATGCTTTCCGCGCCCGGACAGGAACTTGTTCCCCGGAGGTGTGAACAATGACCTTTCTCAAATATACGTGGTACGTCGCGGCCTGGAGCCATGAAGTCACCGATCAGCTCTTTGCCAGGACACTGCTCGGCCAGCGGGTGCTCATCTACCGAAAGCAAAACGGTGAGGCCGTAGCGATCGCCGACTATTGCCCGCACCGCTTTGCTCCTCTGAGTGCGGGCCGGTTGAAGGGCGACTTCGTGGAATGCGGGTACCACGGACTTCAATTCGACGGTAGCGGCCGCTGCGTCCACAATCCCCACGGAACAGTTGCTCCGCAGGCCGCCAGCGTTCCCGCTTACCCTCTGGTCGAGCGACACGGCATCTTGTGGATCTGGCCCGGCGACGCCGAGAAGGCGGATGATGCGGTGATTCCCGACTACGCCTATCTGACGGCGGAGAACTCGAAGACGGTGTACGGCGGTACCTTGGTTAGGGCGAACAACCAGCTGATTGTCGATAACCTGCTGGACGCAAGTCACACGCAGTACGTCCATCAGGATCTGCTTGGCACCGAGGCGTTCGCGAAGAGTACGCATGAGGTCATTGAGGAAGGCACTGCAGTTCACAGCAACTACCTGATTCCGGACAGCCGTGTGCCTGAAGCCTACAGGCCGTACTTCGACGGTGATACTCGGGTTGTAGAGTTCTCCGTCAATTTCCACTGGCAGCCGCCGGGGCTTGTGCGAAACCGGGTTTCCCTAACGCCCCACGACCGGCCCGATAATGCGATACGGCGCACCGGCACTCATCTGCTGACGCCGGAGACAGCAACCACCACTCACTATTTCTTTTCGCACACCAGAAACTTCAGACTGAGCGATCTGCGGATCGACGAGCAAGTCAGGCGCTGGCAGAAAGAAGGGCTAACGGAGCAGGATGTGCCGATGATCGAGGCGTGTCAGGAGGTCATGCGGCACATGGGAGAACCGACCGATCTGGATGCCCTACGTCCTGTACTGCTTTCGCTGGATACGGCGTGCGTCAAGGCCCGACGAATCCTGACGAAGCTGATCGAAGCCGAACAACATGGCCAGCGCTTCGCCGTCAAGGGTTGACGGTTGCTCTCCCAGGCAGATGCGGGGATGGGCGGCCGGCTGGCGGCGTCCAATCAGATGCTGTGACTCTCATAGGTTGCCGGATGGAAGAGCTCATTGACGGGCACGGGGCGCACTGACAGCCCCTGCTGGTGGTGGTGGCGGACGAACGCTTCAAGCGCGCGGCGATTGGACGCCACCCCATAGGACCAGAAGTCTGCGCCCATCAGCTCCCGGGCACCTTTCAGCTGCTCTTCGACGAAAGGCAGTGTCACCTTCGCTACCGACGTGTCGGCGAGCTGCTCCAGCGCGGCTGCCTTCGCCTGCCCGAAGGCCTTCAGGATGGCAGCGGGAAGCCAGGAGTGTTTCGCAGCCAGCGCCCTGCGGACACCCACCAGATGCATGATGGGAAACACGCCGCCGCGCCGGTAGTACGCCTGCGCCGCCGATACCGGGTCGGCGAACAACAGGCCCACCCTGGGATTGCGCGCCGCCGCGCCGCCGGGCGGCCGCGGCGCGATGAACCCGTCCAGGTCACCGCGGTCGAGCATTGCGGAAATCGTGTCACCCTCGGGCGCCTCTTCGAGCCGCACGCCCGCCGGCCGCTTCCGCTGGACTTTCTCGGGTCGTCCCGGCGTATTGATTCCGCCGCGCACCCAGGTGACATCCTCCGGATGCACGTTGTAGTCGTCCGCGAGGATCCCGCGCGCCCACACGATGGCTGTGAGCTGGTACTCGGGTACACCGACCCGCCGGCCCCTGAGATCCTGGGGACGCTTGATGCGGTCGGTGCGCACATAAATGGACGTGTGCCGAAAAGCCCGTGAGAGGAACACAGGGATACCGACGTAGGGGCACTCGTCATTGGCGGTCTGAACCAGGAAGCTCGACAAGGACAGTTCGCTGACGTCGAACTCGGCGTTGCGGAATGCCCGGAAGAACATCTCTTCGGGCGACAGCGTCATGAACACCGGGTTCACGCCGTCGATCTGCACGGTGCCGTCGAGCAGCGGGCGCGTACGGTCGTAATCGCCCACCGCCACCGAGAGTCGCAGTTTGCCCATGGCTCAATCCACCGTCCGGTCAGCGGTATCGAGGCCGGACGCTCGCCCGGGAGCCCCGGCATCGGGTCGATGGGTAACATGCGGGGCGATCGGCGGAGACACGCG
>JAPOYX010000191.1 GCA_026706345.1 Gemmatimonadota bacterium
CAGGTATGCGGTACGGGCATCCGGCACGCCAAGCGGACGCGTTGTCGTGGAATTCAAGGGCGCAGGGGTGCTTTAAAGGTGCCGGATGCACGCACCGCACACCCACTCTCTCCCAGCGATAGACCAGCCTTTCTAGCCGGTCTGCTCCTCTGATCTAGCCGGTCTGCGCCTCTGAGTTGAAGCTACTAAACGTAACGCCCCTGGCGCTCGACCACTTCGATCTTGTAGCCGTCCGGATCCTCGACGAAGAAGAACCTGGCCAGTTTCTGCCCGTCGTGCGCCATCTGCTTGACCGGATTGGGGGCCAGCCCTTCTGCCACCAGGCGGCCGTGTTCCGCTTCGCAGTCGTCGACGGACAGCGCCACGTGGCCGTAGCCGCTGCCGTGGGTGTAGGGCTCCTCCTGGCCGTGGTTCCAGGTGAGTTCGATCTCGAACTCGCTCTCGTCGTTGCGCAGGTAGGCGAGGGTGAAATCGTCGAAGTCGAAGCGCTGGGCCAGGTCGAGGCCGAATGCGCGCTTGTAAAAGTCCATCGACTTGTCCAGGTCCAGCACGCGGATCATGGTGTGTATCGCTTTTGCCACGGAATGTCCTCCCATTGGAATCCTGGCACGATTATCGGCCCGTCGGGGCGGCCGCGCAAACGGCACGCCGGCGTTGGGCACCCGCGCCGCCGCAATTCATAGCCCCTTGCCTCCGGAGCGATTTTCTTCGATCATTGGGGCTGACCAGTCTGGAAAGGGGAGACTAGCTAATGACCTATTCAAGGTTACTGCAATCCGTTTCAGCGCCGGCCTTCGGCGCGCTGTTGGCGGTATCCTTCGCGTCCCTCGCAATACCGGAGGCACGCGCACAAGCCCAGGCGGACGAGGGCTACGTCGAAGAAGTGCTCGTCACCGCCCGCAAGCGGGAAGAATCCGTATTGGAGATTCCCGAATCGCTGTCCGTGATCGCCGGCGGCGACATCAACCGGCAGAACATCAAGGCTCTGAAGGACATCGGATTCAAGGTGCCCAACCTGAATCTGGCGATGCGTCTCGACGGGTTCCCCAACGTGTCCATCCGGGGGCTCGGCGCCTTCGGCAACACCCAGGGCGTGGGTTTCTACCTCGATGACGTGCAGCTCTTCTCCGATGCCTCCTCGCGCTTCGGGGACCTCGCCCGTATCGAGGTACTGAAAGGGCCCCAGGGCGTGCTGTACGGCGGCAGCAACATCGGCGGCGCCGTGAAGTTCGTCAGCGCCCGGCCCGACCCGGAAGAAGCCTTCGGCCGGGTCAAGGTGCTCGGCGGCCAGCAGGGCATGATCGATGCGGAAGCCAGCGTGAACGCGCCGCTCGGCGACACCGGCTGGGCCATGCGCCTGTTCGGCTTCGGTTCCAGCCACGACGGCTTCATCAAGAACCGGAACGCCGTGCGGCTCAACGGCCTTCGCGACAACAACAAGAAGAATTCGGGCGAAACCGAGGCCTATGGCGCGCGCGTCATGATCGGCGGGCCGCTGGCAGAGCGGTTTTCGATGCTGGTTACCGCACGCTGGAACGAGTACGACGGCCCCAACAATACCTGGAACCGGGAATTGGGCATGGGTCCGTTCCGCTATCCGACTACCGTCAATACCGGGCCGACCAACCCACGCCATGAGCGCCGCACCTATGCGGGCATGGTGGAACTGACGTGGGAACTGGACAACTTCGACATCGTTTCGGTGTCCTCCTTCACGGATACCCACAGCACGCGCTACAGCGACGTCGACGGTAGTCCGGAGTATCTGGTCGACCTGAACAGGCCGGAAAAGATGAACGTGCTCACCCAGGAGATACGCCTTACGTCCACCAACGATTCGCCCTTTCAATGGATTGCCGGCGCCTACTACTCGCTGTACGACGAGAACATGGATTCCGAGCTTATCCTCTGGGGCACGTTTTTTGCCGACTACGCCAACGTCGTGGTCCCGCACGAGCAAGAACTCGAGACGCTCAACATACCCTTCGAGTACCGGCGGCGCGACAAGAGCCACCTGGCCGGTTTCGCAAACGTTACCTACGAGTTCGAGGAGTGGGAGGTCGCCGTCGGTATCCGGGTCGACCGGTGGAAGAACAAGAGCCTGAACTATGCCATTCCCCTCGCAGGCGGCCTCGAGGAAACGGAAGTCCTGCCGCGCGGGTCTGTTAGCCGGTGGCTGAACGACGACCACATGATTTACGCCACCGTTGCGTTCGGCTACGAGCCGGGCGGGCTGAACATCGGTGACTTCGGGCTGCTGCCGTTCAGTGCCGAGAAGGCCGCCAGCTACGAGGTCGGCTGGAAGGGCCGTTTCGCCGACGGGCGGGCCAGCGCATCCATCGCCGGATTCTATATTGACTACAACAAGCGGCAGGTCGAATACCATATCGAAACGCCGGTTGGGCCGGTCGAGGGCATCGGCAACTTCGGCGATTCGCGGCAGATCGGTTTCGAGGCTGACCTCAGCGTACAGGTGAGCGAGGCTCTGACCCTGTCGTTCGCCGCCGGCGCCATCGATGCCGAATGGACAGGGGAAACGCTTGCGTACGGCATAGATTTCGAGGGCGAGAAGCCGCCGAACGTGCCCGAGTTCAGTTGGAATGTGAACGCCGACTACCGTCAGCCCATCAATGCAGGCATGGACTTCATTTTCGGCGTGCAGGTCAGCAAGAACGGCGCATCCGACACCGTACAGGCCTTCCATCCGTTGCGTAATCCCAGCTATACGGTTGTCAACGCCCAGATCGGCGTTGCCGGGGAGAACTGGGAGTTCACGGTAAACGCCGAGAACCTCACCGCCAAGGACTACTACACCGATGTGCAGAGCTTCCCGAACTTCTACGGGCTCGACGCGGACGGTGTATGCGTCTATCCCGACGGTACCGACTGCCTCATCATCGGCACGCTGGGCCAGCCGCGCCTGGTCACGGCGAGCCTGAGCTACTTCTTTTAATGGCCGTGTGGTCCGGCTGCGGTCGCGGCCCGGCCAACCACAACCCAAAGGGCCAGCA
>JAPOYX010000192.1 GCA_026706345.1 Gemmatimonadota bacterium
TCATGCCAATCAGATTATCAGATTTTGGCTCGACCTCAAGGAGTTGTTATCAAATCTGCCTCTTTGGTCCGATTCTCCTCCCTCTCAAAACAGCTCCAACTGATCCGCTTTCTTTTTCCCCCGTGCACTCAACTGACTCCGGCGACGTTCGAGCAGGTGTTCCTCAATATCGGCTAAATACGGAGAAGGAGACATGGCTTGCACCGTCCCGCGCCAGCGGCGTTTCCTGGCCTGACACAGATAGAGTTTGGTTTTTGCCCGCGTGACGCCGACGTAGAACAGACGGCGCTCTTCCTCAAGATCGGCAGCTTCGGCTTTGCCCCAGGTCAGCGGGAGAATGCCGTCTTCACAGCCAACGATAAAAACAACGGAGAATTCCAAACCTTTGGCGGCGTGGAGGGTGAGTAAGGAAATCCGGTCGGCGCGCGGGTCCCAGGTATCGACCTGCGTTTCCAGCGCAAGGGTAGAGAGAAAGCGGTCCAGATCGTCCCCGCACTCCTGAGCGACGGGTTGCAGGAGTTCAAGGGCCGCTCTTGTCTCTGCTCCTGCCCCAGTGGCCTCAGCTTTTTCACACGCGGCTTCAAGCCGCGCCACCAGAGCGCCGTCGCCGGGCTGTTCGCGCAGAGTATCGAGCAGTAGCGCCACCCCAGGATGGTCGAGTAGCCGCGTATGGGCGTGTTTCTGAAACGGCATACCCGAACGGTGAAGGGCCTCAACGACCGCCTCTGCTTGGGCTTCGGTTCGGTACAGCACGGCGATGTCAGAAAAGGAGACGGCCCGGTCTTCGGCGTCTCGGGATCGACCGCTATCAATCGAAAAGAAGCTGTGTCCGCCCAGCAGCGTTTCGATTGAGTGCACGACGAACTCGGCCTCGGCCTTCTCCGTCCGCGCTTCGTGGAGCGTGATTAAGCTTGGGGTGTCGGCAAGGACCGGGGTGGACTTCTGCTCGGACCCGGACGGCGCAATGACCTGGGAAGAGAGATGGACGATGTTACTGTCAGAGCGATAATTCCGCGTCAGTCGGACCACTTGCGCACCCGGGAAGTCGGCGGTGAACTGGGCGAAGAAACGGACGTCCGCTCCACGGAAACGATAAATGGCCTGATCCGGGTCGCCAATCGCACAGATGTTTCCGTCAGGCGGCACGAGTAGCTTGATGAGGCGGACCTGCTGCTCGTCCACGTCCTGATATTCGTCAATACACACCCATTGGGAGCGCTCACGATAGGCGTCACGCAGGCCGGTGTCGGACTCGAAGACCTGAATCGTGCGGCCAATCAGGTCATCGAAATCGACCAGATTCCGCGCGTCCAATTCCTGTTGGTAGCGGTGATAGATGTCAATCTGGCGGTCCTCGGCCGGTGCCTGTCCCGTGCGCTTTGCCACCGAAATGGCCGAGAGCAGGCTGCGCGTCTGGCGGGCCGAAACGCCGAGCGTTTCGCGTAACAGATGTTGACGCTCCGCGTCTGACGCGACCCGAAAGCCGCGCTGGAGACCCGCCGCGTTCCAATGCTCCTGGAGAACGGACATGCCCAAAGCGTGAAACGTAAAAAGCGGGATCTCGGCGGCAACAGCGGGCAGAAGACGGTGGAGGCGTTCTCGCATTTCGTCCGCGGCCCGACGGGTAAACGTAATGGCCAGACAGTGTTCGGGACGGACGCGGTGATTGCGTACGAGATGGGCAATGCGATGTGTGAGGGTGCGTGTTTTTCCGGAACCCGGCCCGGCAACAACCAGCAGCGGGCCGGCTGTAATCTCGGCGGCCCTCCGCTGGTCGCTATCAAGGCCGGCTAGGATATCCGCGGACGGTACCGCTGTTGTATCGTCTGAAGGCGCAGTAGACACGCTGGGAGTATGGGTTCGTGCAGCGTCTGCTTTTCGCCGTGTCGCCCTTCCCTGCTTGTGACTGTCCACTACACGCACATCGGTCGACGTATTTTCCTGCTTGGTCTGGAGCGGGGGCTCCTGTGTGAACAGCGACGCACCACTCGTCTTTTGGCGCAGCTCTTCCTCCCGAAACAGCCGGATTGTTCCGTACACGCCGTC
>JAPOYX010000193.1 GCA_026706345.1 Gemmatimonadota bacterium
GGGCCCATCACCGCTCACAACGCCATGGGCGTCCACCATGCCTGGGGCCGCACCTACAAGGACATGTACTGCCGCTACAAGGCCATGAAGGGGTTCAACCAGCGCTGGCAGAACGGGTTCGACTGCCAGGGCCTCTGGGTGGAAGTCGAGGTGGAACGGGCGCTCGGGTTCGACTCGAAGCGGGATATCGAAACCTTCGGCCTGGCGGAGTTCTCCCGGGCCTGCCGCGCCCGGGTGGACGAATACGCGGAGCGGATCACGCGGCAGTCGATCCGCATGGGCCACTGGATGCAGTGGTACCATGACGACGGCCATCCGGCGTCCTACTACACGCTGGATGACAACAACATCGAACATATCTGGCACTTTCTCAAGGCCTGCGACGCCAGGAAGTGGCTGTACCGCGGCTACCGGTCCATGCCGTGGTGCTGGCGGTGCGGCACCAGTCTGAGCCAGCACGAACTGGTGGATTCGTACCAGGAGCAGACCGATCCCTCCTGCTTCTTCCGTTGCCGCGTCGGCGGACGGGAAGACGAGTACTTCCTGGTCTGGACTACCACGCCGTGGACCCTCACGGCCAATACGGCCCTGGCGCTGCATCCGGAGGCCGAATATGCGAAAGCGAGTCTGAACGGCGAATACTACTACTTGATGAAATCGCTCGTCGAGACGGTGCTGCCGCCGGAAGCAGAAGTAGTCGAAACCAAAAAGGGCGAAGACCTGATCGGGCTGCCGTTCCATGGTCCGTTGGAAGATCTCCCCGTGCAGCGGGAGGTCAACCGGATCACGGTGGCCTGGGACATGGTTTCGGACGAGGAAGGCACGGGGATCGTCCATATCGCGCCGGGTTGCGGCGCCGAGGACTATCAGCTCGGACAGGAACTGGACCTGGACATCATCGTGCCGATCGACGAAAACGGCTATTTCACGGGCGATCTCGGTCCGCTCGCCGCCACCCACGTGCGGGAATCAGCCGAAGGAGTCAGGCGGGAACTGGAATCCAGGGAGGTGCTGTTCCGCTGGGAAGACTACACGCACCGGTATCCCTTCTGCTGGCGTTGCAAGACCCCCCTGGTCTTCCGCCTGGCCGACGAGTGGTTCATTTCCGCGGACGAGATCAGGGCACCGATGAAGCAGGCCGCCGCGAAGGTCCGGTGGGTACCCGAATACAGCGGACTCCTGATGCAGGACTGGCTGGACAACATGGGGGACTGGTGCATATCGCGCCGCCGTTTCTGGGGGCTGCCCCTGCCCTTTTACTGTTGCGGGAACTGCGACCACGTAAACGTCGTGGGTAGCACGGCCGAGCTGCGTGAGCGGGCCGTGAATCCCACGCTCGTGGACGATCTGCCCGAGCTCCACCGGCCCTGGATCGATAAGATCGAAATCACCTGCGAGCGGTGCGGCGAGGCCGTCAGCAGGGTGACCGAAGTCGGCGACTGCTGGCTCGATGCCGGGATCGTGCCCTTTTCGACCCTGAACTATCTGCCTGAACACCGCGGAATCGACGGCACGATCCGGTCGGAGCGCGGACCGGAAGCCGAGCGGGACAAGGCAGGTGTTGTAGCGACAGGCGAGGAGTCCACCTGGGAATCGTGGTTTCCCGCGGACTGGATCACGGAAATGCGTGAACAGATCAGGCTGTGGTTCTACTCCCAGTTGTTCATGTCAGTGACCCTCTACGACCGGTCGCCGTTCAAAGCCGTGCTCACCTACGAAGAGATGCGGGACGAAAACGGCGAGCCCTTCAGCAAGAGCGGCGACAACGCGATCGCCGTGGAGGACGCAACCGCCCGCATGGGCGCCGACGTGATGAGGTGGCAGTACGCCGGGGCCCCGCTGAACATGGTCTTCCGTTTCGGGTACGGTCCGGCTGAAGAGGTTACCCGGAAGATGCTGAGGCTGTGGAACGTTTACGCGTTCTTCGTGACCTACGCCAATTTGCCGGACTGTCCTCCCATTACCGCTTCGGCACCCGTATCGGACCGCAGCGAACTCGACCGGTGGGTGCTCGCCTGTCTTCACCATTTGATCCGTCACTGCAACGACCGGATGGACCACTTCGATTCGGCGTCCGTTGTCCGCGAAACCGAACGGTTCATCGACGTACTTTCCACATGGTACGTCCGGAGAAGCAGGCGCCGGTTCTGGAAGAGCGGCGACGATACCGACAAGCAGTCGGCCATCCAGACGCTCTACGAAGTCCTGGTAACGATGAGCAGGCTGATCGCGCCCATCCTCCCTTTTTCGGCCGAAGAGCTGTACCGAAGCCTGGTTCCCCCAATCGATCCCTCGGCGCCCGAGAGCGTCCATCTCTGCCGTTACCCGGAGGTGTCTGATGCGTTGATCGATCAGGCTCTCATGGATGACATGGAAGATCTCATGCAGGTGATCGAACTGGGCCGCGCCGTTCGTAACGAAGCCCGGATGAAGGTCCGCCAGCCGGCGTTGCGCCTGCTGGTGAAACCCGCGACCGTCCGGCAGGGTGAAACCATTGCGCGGCTTCGGGCGCAGATCCTGGAAGAATTGAACGTGAAGGACCTGGATCTGGTTGATGACGAGGATGCGTTCCGCGGATATGCCGTGAAGCCGGACTTCTCCAGATGGGGACCACGTTTCGGCAAGCGGCTGAACGCCGTTCGCCAGGCCCTGGAGGCCCTGGACGGCGACGAAACCGGCGCCCGCGTCGCGGGAGGCGGGTCGCTGACGCTGGAAGTGGACGGCGAGCGGGTAGACCTGTCGCCTGACGATCTCGTGGTTGAACGGGTGGATGCGGACGGACTGGCCGGGATAGCCGATTTCGGCTGCACCGTCGCCATCGACACGACAGTCACCCGCGATCTTCTGC
>JAPOYX010000194.1 GCA_026706345.1 Gemmatimonadota bacterium
CGGGGGGCGCTTCTGGGACAGCGAACCCGGCCTGATCGCCGCCAGCACCCTGCGGCACCGGTCGCTGCGACTCGGTGACGACGACCGCATCGCGATCGTTCTGTCGCCCTTCAACGACCGGCGCAGCGGCTACAAGTTCGAAACCAACGCCAACGGCGTCAAGCATGAAGCGATCTACCAGAACGTCAGCCAGAACCTTCCGGTCTGGAATACGATCTGGGACGTGGCGTCCACCGCCGACTCCGAAGGCTGGGCCACGGAGATCGCGATTCCCCTGAAGTCGATTTCCTTCGATCCGGACAACGACACGTGGGGAATCAACTTCTCCCGTGCGGTGCGCCGCAAGGGGGAGGAAATCTCCTGGGTTTCCCGTAATCGCACCTACAACCCGAGCATCGTCGGCATCGCCACCGGCCTTACCGGCCTGGAACAGGGGCTCGGGCTGGATATTGTGCCTTCGGTTGCCCTGAATCGGCGCAGGCACTTCGACAGTGCGGGCGATGACCCGGACGAAACTGCAGGCGCAGTTCCGGGCGAGAATCCGGGCGGCATCGCGGGCGATTCGTCCAGAACGCGGCCCTCGCTGGATCTGTTCTACAAGGTGACTCCCTCGCTGAACGCTGCGCTGACGCTGAATACCGACTTCTCCGCCACCGAGGTCGACTCGAGGCAGGTGAACCTGACGCGATTCAACCTGTTCTTCCCGGAGCAGCGGGCGTTCTTTCTCCAGGACACCGACATCTTCGAATTCGGCCGTATCGGCGGGCGAAATTCAGACGCGAACCGGTCCGCGTCGGGCGCCAGCCGCGAAAACGGACGGCCGTTCTTCTCCCGGCGCCTGGGCCTCAGCGATTCGGGTCAGCCCGTGGACCTGGACTACGGAGGCAAGCTGAGCGGGCGAATCGGCCCCTGGAGCATTGGCGGCCTGGCCGTGCGGCAGGCGGAATTCGGTGAGGTCCAGAGCAGCGATGTGTTCGCCGGGCGGGCGTCCCTGAGCATCCTGGAAGAATCCGCGGTGGGCCTGATCGTCACCGAGGGCGACCCAAGATCGAACCTCGACAACTCCGTGGCGGGCGTGGACTTCCGCTATCTGAACAGCCGTCTGGGCAACAGCCGGGTCCTGGAGGCTGACGCATGGTTCCTGCAGTCCGATACGGAGGGCCTGGGCGGGGATGATCGCGCCTTCGGCCTGGGACTGCGCGCTCCAAACAGGTCCGGCTTGCGCTGGGGCCTGGCGACAAAGGAGGTTCAGAGGAATTTCAACCCGGCGCTCGGCTACGTCAACCGGGCCGGTATCCGGGACCGGACAGCGGATTTCGGCTACACGCACCACTTTCGCGGCGGACCGGTCGCGTCGTGGTTCGCGAGCATCGACGCTCAGCGCATCGAGCTCCTGGACGGCGGGCTGCAGACGCAGGTCGTCACGGTCACTCCGCTGGAGATCGACAGCCGATCACGGGATACGCTCGTCGCGCAATACAAATCCACCGATGAGGTCCTGATCCGTCCATTCCGCATCTACCGGGACCCCTCGGACCAATCTCGTCAGGTCGTCATCCCCCGGGGACGGTATTCTTTCGACGAGTACATCGCCACGCTCGCCAGCGGCAGTCACCGCAAATTTGTCGCTGCGGTGCACCACATACGGGGCGGCTTCTTCAACGGAGAACGCGTCAACTACGGCGCCATCATGACCTGGCGGGCGACGAAACACTTCACCTTCAGGTTCGGATATGACCACCATGACATCAGGCTCCCGCAGGGCGCCTTTGTCACCCGGCTCGCCAACTTCAGCTCGGAAGTTGCGTTCAATTCGGACCTGTTGTGGATCAACCGGGTTCAATACGACAACGTGTCGGAAGAAGTCGGCATCAACAGCCGCCTGCACTGGGTGCTGCGGGACGGGCGCGAGGCGTACCTGGTGCTGAACCACAATCTTCAGGACCATGACCGTGACAACTCGTTCGACGAAACTCTCTCGGACCTCAGCCTGAAGGTGAACTACACGTTTCGATTCTAGTGCTGCGTCAACCTAATAATGCCGTATCAGCGCGTTCACAAGCGTGCAGA
>JAPOYX010000195.1:0-1478 GCA_026706345.1 Gemmatimonadota bacterium
CCGGTGCTTAAGGAGCGGTACCGCCTGACCGACGGTCGCGATGCCAGGGCCCGGTAAGGGGCATGATAGAATCGCCGATCTCCTGTTCGTTGAAATCCCATCATGATTTCGCCGGCGGATTCGCCCTTGGGGTTTACCTATAGCCCTTGCACCTTCACCACCCCCACCGTACCTGACGTGCGGCGCGCCTGCTTCCGGGCGCGCAAGGTTCTCGAGGAAATCGTTTACGACACGGTCTACCTGGAGAACAATCCGTTTACATTTCCGGAGGTGAAAACGCTGATGGACGGCATCACGGTCGGCGGACACCGGCTGAGCGATGCCAACCAGGTGCTGAACCAGGCTGCCAGTTGGCGCGAGCTCCTGAGCCAGGTGGAGGCCGGACGATTCGCTCTTGATGCAGCCAATGTCAAGCGCCTGCATGCCCTGGTGGCCAGGGAAGAAGCGCTGACGTGGGGCGTGTTCCGCAACGACCGCGTAAGCGTTGCGGGGACGGACTACCAGCCCCCGGACCACACGGAATTGGACGCTGTTTTCCAACGCGGTTTGCGCACCCTGTCATCGATTGCCGACGTGCATGAACGGAGCATTGCCACGTTTCTGTTCGGCGCCCTGAACCAGTTTTTCTTCGACGGCAACAAACGTACCGCCCGGCTGCTGATGAACGGGCAACTGTTGCAGGCCGGCTACGACGCCATAACCATTCCCGCGCGCCACAAGGAAGAGTTCAACCGGACCATGATCGGCTTCTACGACAGCCGGGATGGAACGGCGATGTTCGCGTTCCTGGCAGACTGCTCCACGGACCCGAATCTGAAATACCGGAGTAACCTGTAAACGGGATTGCCGTTTGCGTGGCGTCCCGGAAGCGCGCTCAATAGATGTACGGCACCATCGCAAACCGCGCCCGCTGCCTGTAGCGTTCCCAGAGTTCGCCGTACTTGGCGCGGCAGCGGCGTTCGTCACGGTAGGACCGGTGCACCAGCAGACCCGCAAGCCATGCCGGCAACAGGAACGGTACCCAGGATGCGAACCCGGTGGTCAGGATGAATGCGATGTAAACGCAGATCTCACCGGTGTAGTTGAGGTGCCGCCCGATGCCCCAGAATCCCGAGACCAGCAGGCGCCCGTCCAGCGTTTCGGCCGGTTTCCCCCAGATCCTGATGTCGGGGTCCTGCCTGAAACGGTGCTTCTGCTGATTGGCGCCCCGGAACAGCCAGAAACCGAACACGAACAGCAGCACGATCCCGGCGGCGGCGAGGGGTGAAAGCGGCGGGCCCACGGGATGCACCAGCCACCAGCCGGCGATGCAATAGAAAAACGGCACCAGCACGTAGTCGCCCCAGACGAGATTCCAGCCGAAACGCTCGCTGACGATGTCCCACGTGTGAATCATTCCGTGTTCGAACTGAAAGTAGTTAAAGACGTACACGAAGAAAAAGGCCTGATAGAGCGTCATCGCCAGCGTCAGTTCGCCG
>JAPOYX010000195.1:1488-3194 GCA_026706345.1 Gemmatimonadota bacterium
ACGGCGGCGAAGGATGCGTTGAACAGCGCGAGGCCGATGAGCGACGGGCGGTAGCTGAACATCTTCAGGTCCATGCCGAACCAGACGGGATTGAGGTCCCGGCCCATCAGGAAACCCCACTGCGACTCCGGCGGCGCCTTCCGGTTGCGCGAAGCGCCCCAGTACAGCCAGGCGGACAGGCCGAATGCGAACACGTTTGCCACCACGAACAGGGCGGCGAAGTGGGTGTACAGGGTTGCCAGGGAGAACCATCCGAAGAACTGGGCAAGACAGGCCGCGACCGCGACGATCAGGAACAGTGCCAGCCCGTTGAGCCTGTAGGTGCGTGTCGTCCCCTCCGAATCGGTCATTTCGATCCGGCGCCCGGGAATCAGTATGGAACCCGCAAACAGGACGACCACAAACACCAGCAGCATTGCCGCCGCCTCCAGAATCATCTCGCCCGAAAGCGCTGAAAACGGATTGTGCAACTCGAGTTCTCCCATGGCCGATCTCCTCCTTTCGCTTCAGATGTTCCCCCGTTCGCAGTTGTCAGACCGCCAATGCCATGGCGTTCCGGCGCGGGTCGCCGCAGGCGTGGGCCCTGCCGTCGGAATCCATGAAAATGCCCTCGAACGAGCCGTGGTGCCAGTTCCACGGGTTGACCACGTCCCAGGCGATACCGCGCTTCACTGCCGACCTGCGCACCTTCTCGTCGAGGTCGACCTCGACGAGCAGCTTGCCGGGGCTGGTGTAGGACCCTCCCCCGAAGCGCGGCCGGTTCACCGACTCGCCGATGGGAATGCCGAAATCCAGGATGTTCGTGGTGTTCTGCAGGATGTTCTGCAGCAGGCTCACGCTCGGCGATCCCGAGGCCAGCACCGGCCGCTCGCCGTCGAAGACGATGTTGGGGCACACGTAGGCCGAGATCCGGTCGCCGGGGCCGGGCATCACCCGCATGTAATGGGCGCCGGCCGCGACGACGGTGACGCCGCCGGCAAAGAGCCCGTTCGACCAGGGCAGCGACATGCAGGAATGCAGGATGGTCGAGACGTTGCCGTCGGCGTCCACGGAGGTTACGTGGTTGCTGCCGGCGGGCGGCGGGGCCGGCCCGGCGTCGACCGTCTGGTTCATCTGCATCAGCTCGAACCGCATGCGCGCGTAATCCTTGCTGAGGATCAGTTCCAGGGGCAGTTCATGGGTCGCCGGGTCGTGCTGCCTGAACCCGTCCAGATAGACCTGGTTGGCGATGCGCGCCATGTGGAACAGGGTTTCGGCGGATTCTGTCGGCGGGCCCAGTTTCTGCAGATCGAGCAGTTCCACCATGTTGAGGATTTCGATCAGGTGCGAGCCGCCATGGTCCGGCGGCGGGGAGCCGAGCACCCTGTAGCCGCGGTAGCTGCCCTCGGCGGGCGGCTGCCAGCGCGCCTCGTACTGCTCCATGTCCTCAAGGGTGAGCACGCCACCGGCCGTCTGCACCACATCGACGAGTTCCTGTGCGAAGGCGCCGCGGTAGAAATAGTCATTGCCTTCCTCGAGCAGCGCCGTCAGGGTATCCGCGGCGCGCTTCTGCACGAGCAGGTCGCCCGGCCGGGGCAGGGTGTTGTTCCGGGAGAAGATTTCCCGGCCCTCGGGAGTGCGGCCGATCCTGGCGTACTCGGTGAAAATCTCGCCCCAGAGGAACGGATGGATCTCGAAGCCGTCCCGCGCATAGCCGATCGCAGCTT
>JAPOYX010000196.1 GCA_026706345.1 Gemmatimonadota bacterium
GGGTACTTCTGTTCGTCAATCTCAACGCTGTCCCGGTACAAGAGGCCCGAGATGACGGCGATCCCGTAGGTCACCCAGCCGTCGCACGCAGGAGAAGCCGGCCCGCCATTGCCCCCCAGGATGAGCTGGTTGACGTAGGCGGCACCGTTGCGCCGCGTGTCCGTACCCGAGATGACTGCATAGCCCGCGTTTTGGGCAACCCCGCCTTCCGCAGTGCCCCAGCCATCACCGAGTTCGGCAAAGGCCGACTGGGTGATGCCCACCAGCCGGTTGGCCGGATTCGTGGTTGCGAGCGAACAAGAATGCGGAAAGCGCGGAATACCGACCACACACCCTTCGCGGAGCTTGACGTGTATACGCCGGAAGCTGCCGGCATTGTGGGGGACGTCAGGGTCCAGCGTGCTAAAGATACCCTGCATGACGCTCGATATCGAACAGGCCTCCGACGAGTTCGCCCCGCCGGCAACGTTGTCCGGGTTGTCGCGGAGATCGACTTCAATCCGACCATCCTGCGTATCGATGGCAATTTCGACCTTGAGCGGCAGGCCATCGGGCAGACCCGGAAACGGGTCGTGCCGACCAGTCCCGATCACGCCGCCACTTGGCAGCTGCCGGATGGCGTGTATCATACGCCGTTCCGAATAATCCAACCACTCGTGAACGAACGTCCTGATCGTCTCGGAGCCATACTTTGCGACAAGGTCCCGAATCTTACGCTCCCCAACCCGGGCCGCGCCTAACATCGCCAGATAGTCACCATACCACTGCTCGGGAACACGGATGCGCCGGCGACACAAGCGGATAATATCGTCGACATTGGCGTAGGCGCGTTGAACGCGGACGCAGGGGAAGAGCAACGCCCCCTCTTCATAGACGTCGCGCGCCGCCGGCATATATGAGGTGGGCAAGGCATTGCCGATATCGGACAGGTGGGCCTTGGCAACCGCCGTGAACAGATGCTGCCCCTCGCAGAAAACGGGCACGAGGATGGTGTGATCTGCGGGATGGGAATTCCCTAAGTAGGGATCGTTATGCAAAAAGGCATCGCCCTCGGCAAGATCGGGATGCAGCTCACCCATGGCCTGGGCCTGCAGATGAGAGCCGTAAATATGAGCCGGCAAACCTTCCGCTGCGGCCAGGAGCGCGTGCTGGCCAGTCACACTGGTTGTGATTGAGCACGAAAAATCACGCGCAATACTGATCGCGGCCGAGCGGCCGGCCCGGAGCAGGGTCTGGGTCATCTCGCGCACAATCGCTTCAAATCGATTTGCCAGCACGGCGAGCAAGGTCGGATCAAGCGTGGTCTTCTGTCCCTCTCGACTAGGTGTCTGCGCCGCCATCCGGACCGCCTTTCTCATACGCCAGTCAGGGTATGCTGATGAGGTAGTTATTCAGCGGCGCCACCTGGGCGACGCTGTGTGGGTAGAGCACGATCGTCGTCGTGGGCTCCTCGATGATCGCCGGTCCGTGGAACTGCATGCCGGGCGCAAGCGCTGATCCCAAGTATAGCGGAGTATCAGTGCGACCCTGGCCCGCGAAATACACACTCCGGTGCGCATGTGGAATGGCCTCCCGCGGTGTATCCCGCGCAGGCGGACGGTCTGGTTGCATCCGATCCAGGAGTCCGGCCAAACGGCCCTTCCAGTACAGGCACTCGACCTCGGCCCCTTCTTCCTTGACGGCAAAAACGCGTTCGTGCACCCGATGGAAGCCTTGGACCAGGGCTGCCACGTCCTGGGGCCCATCAAAGCGGTCCTTTTCCAGGGGAATCTCGAGTTCCCAGACCTGAGTGGGATAGCGGGCCTCAACAAAGAAGTCCCGCTTAAAATCGCGGAGGCCCCGCCCCCGCAGCTCCGCCTCAAGCGTATCCATTTCGGCGTGCAGAGACTGTAAGGCCGCATTCACCTCGGTGTAGGCGAAATCGTCTGTCACCGCCAGTCTGCTCAGACTGAACTCGGCGACAATGTCCGAGTACTGTGCGCCGCAGGCGCTGAGCGCAGCCGCGGTCCGGGGGATGAGCACCTGAGGGCAACCCAGGGCTTGGGCAATAGAGACAATGTTCAGTCCGGCGGCTCCTCCCCCAGCGACGAGCAGGGTCTCGCGCGGGTCAATCCCTTCGTTCACCGAGATCTCCTGGATCGCCTGCACCATGGCCTCGCCGGCAATGGTCAGAATAGCCTGTGCGGCCTGGTCGATCGTCTGCTCCAGCGGCTCGGC
>JAPOYX010000197.1 GCA_026706345.1 Gemmatimonadota bacterium
AGAAGGTCAGACGGTCGTCGCGAAATTCCGCCAGGGCCAGGGCACCAACATCGCGGGCTACCGCGGTTATCCGCGTGCTGGACGCGCCGCTCCAGTATAGGCGTCTGGCGTAACTCCCGGATCAGTTCGATCACCCCGCTGATGGCCGCCTCCAGGAACTTCTCTCCCTTCTCTTTTGTCGCTTTGGTAGCGTCTCCCATGACCCCGCTGGGCGTAATCGAACTCCAGAAGGGCACCATGCGGGCGTCGGAAGCCTCGGGATGTCCGCCGGCCAGGAGATCCGTCTTGAAACTGTCGGGCATCGGGCTCCTGTTGTCCACGGCCTTGTCCATTTCGACCAGGTCGGGCTTAAGGACGAGGTAGAGCGACGTCTCGTATTCCCCGCCGTGAGACGTCCCGCCGTAGTCCGAATCGCGAAGCGCATTACCCGTCTCCCGGGCCTGCCTCAGTCCCCAGTGGTTGGCGCTGGCGCACAGAACACGTCCTTCATAGTCGAGCACGGTGAGACGGGCGGCCAGATCCAGGGGCGAAGTGTTGCTCCCGTGGCCGTTGATGATGAGGATGCGCTTGAAACCGTGATAGGCCAGGCTGCAGCACACGTCCCGGACATAGTTGATGAAGGTGTCCCACCGGATAGTGATTGTCCCGTGGAAATCCATGTGATGGGGGCTGTAACCGTGGGTCACCGGAGGGGCGAGCACGACCTCCTCCGGTATGCGGGCCGCGGCGCGCCGGCAGATCTCCGTCGCCAGGACCACGTCGACGTCCACCGGCAGATGGGGTCCGTGGTCCTCGTAAGTCGCCACCGGCAAAAGGGCGACCCGGTCCTGCGCCGCGGCGTCCCTGACCTCGTTCCAGATCATCTCCGCGTAGTCATACTTGACCGATGCCATCAAGGCCTCCTTCCTTATTCAAATTAACTCCAGTTTACGCAATGACTTGCGGTACAGTTCCAACGTCTCTCCGTAATGGGCGTGCCGGCCCTCGTCGACGATCCTGTTCCCTGCGACCGATACGGTTCTCACCGCCCGCGGCGTGGCGCCGAAGAGCATGGCGTCAGCAGCGAGATCCCCTTCGACGGCGGCGATGGACGGATCGTCGGGATCCAGGTGGACGTGGTCTTCCCGCCACGATGCGTCCAGACCGCAGGACGCATAGCCCATACGGGTGGCCGCGTCCAGCATCAGCGGCGCTTCCGCCGCGGCGTGCCGTATCTCCAGACGCGACCGTTCGTCGAGCTCCAAGGCCCGGACTTCCTCGAAGGCGTTCTCACAGGCGTGGCTGTCCACGCCGACGCACAGACGCGCACCGGCGCCGAGCAGCTCGGACATGGGTGGAAGACCGTCGCCGAGGTCCCTTTCCGTCGTCCGGCAGATGCATATGTAGACCCCGTGGTCACCCAGGGCGGTGATTTCCGCCTCATCGAGGTGCGTGGCATGCACGGCCACGAAACGCGGGGACAGTACGCCTTCATTCGAAAGCAGCGCGACAGGCGTCGTCCCGTGCTCAGACCTGCATTCTTCCAGTTCGCCGCGTTGTTCGCTGACGTGCATATGAAAGGGCAGATCGTGTTCTTTCGCGTATGCGGCGAGCACACTGATCTCAGGCAGGGGCACCGCGCGAACGCTGTGGGCGGCCACGGCCACGGCCACGAGCGGATCATTCCGGTATCGCGACCTCAGGAGATTCAGATCCTGGAACACGAGATCGATGGACGGGTCGATGAACCGCATTTGCGCCGGCACCGCGTCCTGGCGGTGTCCGGCTCTCAGGTACGCGGTTCGGATCAGGCAGATGCGCAGGCCGACGTCCCGGGCCGCGCGAATCACGGCGTCCGAGAGTTCGGTGCGATCCGCATAGGGACGCCCTCCGGGGCCGTGGTGGACGTAGTGGAACTCGCCCACGGCCGTGACGCCTGACATCGCCAGCTCGGTGTAGGCGAAACGCGAAATCGCATACAGGTCCTCCGGACTCAGCCCTTCGACCAGCCGGTACATCTCGTCCCGCCAGCCCCGAAAGGTGCCCGCCCGCGTCGCGCGCCGCTGGGTCCGCCCGCGGAGGGCGCGCTGGAAGGCGTGGGAGTGGGCCGTGGCCAGGCCGGGCATGATCCAGCGACCGGCTTCGAATCGAATCACAGGCGCATCGTTCACGAAATTCATGAGCTCAACACCTGCCCGTTCTTGATCACGGTCTGCACCGGATTCCCACCGAAGAAATAGGGGATATGCCGGTAATCTCCTGCCTTCAGTACGAGCATGTCGGCCCGTTTGCCGACTTCAATGGAGCCCGTCTCGTCTCCAACGCCGATCGCATGCGCCGCGTTGATGGTGGATGCGTTCAACGCTTCTGCGGGGATGAATCGCTGGTACCTGCAGGCGATGGCCATGACCGCGGGCATCGATGGGCAAGGCGCGGAACCCGGATTCAGATCGGTGGCGAGCGCCACGGCAGCGCCCGAATCCATCATCGCCCGGGCATCGGCGTAGTCCGTCATGCCCAGGTTGAAGTTAACGGCCGGAAGCGGGACGGCGATGGTGTCGGATCCACCAAGCATCTCGATTTCGGCACGGCCCGTCACGTCGAGATGATCCACCGACGCGGCGCCGAGTTCCAGGGCCATGGCGACACCGCCCATGTCGTTGAACTGGTCGACGTGCATCTTGGCTTTGAATCCGGCATCGATCCCGGCCTCCAGTACGCGGCGCGACTGTTCGAGATCGAAGGCGTGGTCTTCGCAGAATACGTCGACATACATGGGCACGCCCCGCGCCGCGAACCGTGAGGATCGGTACCAGCCCGCCGCCTCGGGCAGGATCTCGTCGATCACGCACCGCGTGTACGCTTCGGCATCCCCCTCGAACTCCGGAGGCACGGCGTGGGCGCCCAGGAACGTGGGTACGATGTCGCAGGGATGGTCCCGGTCGAGCCGTTCGATGACCTGGAGCATCTTCACTTCGTCTGAAGTGCTCAGACCGTACCCGGTCTTGATCTCCACGGTCGTGGTGCCCAACGCCAGCATCTCGTCGAGCCGGGCAGTGGCGGAGCACACGAGCTCGTCCACGGATGCCGCCCGCGTATGCCGGACGGTACTGACGATACCTCCTCCGGCCGCCATGATATCCAGGTACGAGGCGCCCTTGATCCGCAGCTCGAATTCCGCGGCGCGGTCTCCGCCGAAGACCGTGTGGGTGTGGGCGTCCACAAGCCCCGGGCAAACCGACCGGCCCGTGCAGTCGATCACCCGATCGGCCGTATAGGAACCGTCCAGTTGTCCGGTCGGTCCGGCCGCGACGATACGCCCGTCTTTGACCGCCACCGACCCGTGCCCGATCACGCCGGCCTCCGCCATTTCAGGCCCGCGCTTCGGTTCGCGTGATGCGCATGTCACCACCTGGTCCGCGTTGTGCAGGTACAGGTCCACGGGTTTCATGATATGGTCCGAAACATGGCGTGGGATTCTATTGAAAGTGTACTTGAAAACCGGGCCGGGCGCCGAATCCGGCACCACGAACAACCAGCGGGCAGACGAGTCATCAGACGGGACGGCTCAGTCCAGCGTGGGACCGGGTATCTCCACCTGCTCGGCGACCGCGGCTGTCACGTCGCCGCCCGCTACCAGTCCCCGGACCGTCTCGATGAACGGGGCGAGCGGGACGTCGCGGTTCAGGAAGGGAACATGACTGCGAATCAACCGGTACGCGGGTCCGGTGCCGCGACCCATGGCGTCCAAAGTAACGCCGGGCTCCCTGCACCTGAAATCGATGGCCTGGGCCGCGGCGATCAATTCGATCGCGACGATAGTCTCCACGTTTTCCAGGACTTGAGACGTAAGATGTACCGACGCCGCGCCCATGCTCACGTGATCTTCCGTGTTGGCGCCGCTCGGGATGGAATCGGCGCTGGCCGGATGGGCCAGTACCTTGTTCTCCGACGCAAGGGCCGCCGCCGTGTACTGGGTGAGCATCAATCCGCTTTCCAGCCCGCCATGCTCCGTGAGGAACATGGGCAGCACGCCTCCGTTGGAGTCCGCGTCTACGAGCCGGGCCGTACGCCGCTCGCTCATGTTCCCCATGTCCACGAGCGCCAGCTTCATGCTGTCCATCGCCACGGCGATGGGTTCGCCGTGGAAGTTGCCCGCACTGATGATCTCCGCGTCGCCGGGATCATCCCCGGCGAAGACCAGGGGGTTGTCGTTGGCGGCATTCAGTTCGATGTTGATCATCCAGCGGGCGTAGTCGATCGTGTCCCGGACGGCGCCGTGTACCTGGGGGACGCAGCGCAGCGTGTAGGGATCCTGCACGTTGCCGGGATCGTCGGAACGCAGTAGCCGGCTGTTGTGCAGAATGTCCCGCAGGAAAGCCGCGCAGGCGACCTGCCTGGGATGGGGACGGATAGCATGCACCCGGGCGTCGTACGCCCGGTCGGTGCCGCTCAACGCTTCCAGCGTCATGGCGGCCGCGACGTCCGCCGTAAGCGCGAGACAGGTCGACCTGTGGACCAACAAGGCGCCGAGACCGGCCATGAGGGTCGTGCCGTTGGTCAGCGCCAGGCCCTCCTTGGCCTCCAGGCTGACCGGATCAAGTCCCGCTTCCCGCAGAGCCGTTACGCCGTCGAGCCGCCGGGACCGGTACATGGCCTCGCCTTCTCCGACCAGCACCAGGGACATGTGCGCCAAGGTCGCCAGGTCTCCGCTGGCGCCGAGGGAACCCCGCCCGGGTATGCAGGGATGCACCCCCTCGTTGAGCATGTCCACCATCAACTGAACGACCTCGTGCCGGATGCCCGAATAGCCCATGGCGAGGGTATTGGCCCGGGTGACCAGCATGGCGCGCACGGTCTCCTCGTCCAGTTCCGGACCGGCGCCGGCGGCATGGCTTCGTATAAGGTTCAACTGCAGCTCGGCGACCTGTCCGGTGGAAATCAGCTTGTCCTTGAACCGGCCGAAACCGGTGGTGATCCCGTAGGCGATCCGGCCCTCAGACACCAGCCGGTCCACCACTTCGCGGGAACGCATCATCCCCGGGAGGGCATCGGGGTGTATGGCGACACCGCGGCCCCGCGAGACGGCGACCACCTCGTCAATGGTGAGATTGTATCCTGTGAGGGCCAGGACGTCCTGGAAAGTAGCCATTTTCCAACCGCCGCTTTCGGATTCAGTCCATCATCGGGATTTTGACACCGCGTGTTCTGGCCACGGCCCGGGCCTCTTCGTAGCCCGCGTCGACGTGCCGGGCCACACCCATTCCCGGATCGTTGGTGAGCACGCGCTCCAGGCGCGCGGCCGCCTCGGGGGTTCCGTCGGCGACGATGACCTGGCCGGCGTGCAGGCTGTATCCAATGCCCACGCCGCCGCCGTGGTGAAAGCTGACCCAGGTTGCGCCGCTTGCTGTATTGATCAATGCGTTCAGCACCGGCCAGTCCCCGATGGCGTCGGAACCGTCCTTCATGGCCTCGGTCTCGCGGTTGGGACTGGCGACGGACCCGCTGTCCAGGTGGTCGCGTCCGATCACGATGGGCGCGCTGATCTCACCCGAAGCGACCAGCTCGTTGAATTTCAGTCCCGCCCTGGCGCGTTCTCCGTATCCCAGCCAGCAGATGCGGGCCGGCAGTCCCTGGAACTCCACGTTCCGCCGGGCCATGGTGATCCAGCGGAACAGGTGATCGTCCTCGGGAAACAACTCGAGGATGGCCTGGTCGGTCCGGTAGATGTCCTCGGGATCCCCCGAAAGGGCCACCCAGCGGAAGGGGCCCTTGCCCTCGCAGAAAAGGGGGCGAATGTAGGCCGGGACGAAACCGGGATAGTCGAAGGCCTCCTTCAATCCGTTGTCATAGGCGCGCTGGCGCAGGTTGTTGCCGTAGTCGAAGACCACGGATCCCTTTTTCTGCCAGTCGAGCATGGTCTGCACGTGCACGGTCATGGACGCGACCGAGCGTTCCTGGTATGCGTCCGGATCGCGTTCGCGCAGCGTCCGTGCCTCGGCAGGCGACAGCCCGGCGGGAATGTATCCATAGAGCGGATCGTGGGCGGCGGTCTGGTCTGTCACCACATCGGGTATTATCCCCCGTTCCGCCAGCTCCGGGAGCACCTCCGCGGCGTTTCCGATCAGGGCGATCGACCGGGCCTCGCCCGCGGCCAGCGCGTCGCTCACCCAGGCCAACGCGAGGTCGAGGTTCTCCGCAACCGTATCCACCTGGCGAAGCTCCAGGCGCCGACGGGCGCGCCACGGATCCACCTCCACGAGCAGTCCCACGCCGCCGTTCATGGTAATGGCCAGCGCCTGGGCGCCGCCCATCTCTCCCAGGCCGGCCGTGACCACGAGTTTGCCCGCCAGACTCCCCCAACCGTGTTTTCGGGCCAGCGCGCCAAAGGTTTCGTAGGTGCCCTGGAGAATACCCTGCGTGCCGATGTAGATCCAGCTGCCGGCCGTCATCTGGCCGTACATGGTCAGTCCCTGGCGTTCCCAGGTATCGAAGTTCTCCTGCGTCGCCCAGGCCGGCACCATGTTCGAGTTGGCGATCAGCACGCGCGGCGCGTCGGCATGGGTGCGAAAGACCGCCACGGGCTTGCCCGACTGCACCATGAGGGTCTCATCGGGTTCCAGGTTCCGCAGGGCGTTCAGGATGGCTTCGAGGGCTTCGCGGTTCCGGGCGGCCTTGCCCCTGCCGCCGTACACGACGAGGTTGTCCGGATCGAAGGCGACCAGGGGATCCAGGTTGTTCTGGATCATGCGATAGGCCGCTTCGATGAGCCAGTTTTTACAACTCCGCTCGGTTCCCGTCGGTGCTTTCACGATCTGGTCCAATAGGCTTGCTTACGCCTTCGATTCCCGGTTCTTCCACTTTTCATAGGTGAAATCGGGGCTGTTGATCATGTCGAAATGGGACCTTTCCCAGGTCCTGATCTCACCGACCTTTCTCAACGTGTCTCCCGCGATTTCGAGGGGGATCTTCACCACGCCGTCCACGTCGGCGAGCAATAGATCGCCGGTCTGCACGAGCAACTGGCCGGCAACGAGGGGACGACCGACGGCACGCACGTTGAAGGGACCGTGGCCGGATACCGTACCGATGCCCCATATGGGGAGGCCCGCCGCCCGGATGCCCTCGAGATCGCGGACACAGCCTTCGACCACGGCGCCCACTACGCCGAGTTTCCTGTGGATATGCGCCATGCCGTCGCCAAAAAGAGCGGCGCGCTTCGGACGGGTGTCGACATCCTTCATCACCGCGATCATGGGCCCCGGCGTTTCGTTGAGCACGTCGTAGTAGTCGGGCCAGCTCATATTGGCCGGTGTGGCGTCCAGTGGCGTGACTTCGGACGTCACCGCGTACCCGATCACGGCGCCGAATTCGGGCGTCAGGTACTGGATTTCAGGACCGGTATAGTCGTCGTTGGATACGCCCTGCACTTTTTCCACGGCATTGTAAACCGTGGCCGAGTCGAATTCGGCCAGTCCGGCCAATATGGCATCGTCCACACGGGTCATTCCTGTAACTCCTTAATTTGAAGGAAAGAAAGATATGCGACGTATAAAGTACCGTCGCAATAAGGTAGGTGATTAATCGTTGCGCTTCGCAGGCTAAAATCGACAGGACAGGGTCAAAAATCAAGGGAAATACATCGCGATCACTCTGTATTCCGATACCCGTGGCGGCTGTCCGTCAACCTGATGGTCATACCATGCTTGAGGTATTGAGGGTTCGGCCTAAACTCGTTGACACCGTCCCTTGCATGCGGCATTTTCTCTGCGCGTAGCCAATTCACTGGCATAACAGAACAGGAACCGTTTTAAGGAGGTTTTCTATGCTTCGCATCACCCGTTTAGTCAGCGTTCTCGCCCTTTCCACGGCTTTCGTGGCCATGGGCGGAATCGCCGGCGCACAGACGACCATGCCCTCAGGCGGTGAAGGAACGGACCCCGGCCGGGGCATGGCGGAAGTATCGTTGACGGGCGGCAAGGTATCTATCGACTACGGCCGGCCGGAGATGAAGGGCAGGGACATGCTGGCCATGGCGCCTGACGGCTTCGTCTGGCGTTTCGGCAGCAACAAATCCACCACCTTCACGACGGACGCCGATCTCATGTTCGGCGACAAGTCGCTTGCCAAGGGTTCCTACAGCGCATGGATCAAGCACGTGGAAGGCGATTCCTGGTCGCTCATCCTCAACAGCGAAGTGGGGATCTGGGGCGCACCCGGCGCCAAGCGGGAAAATGACGTGTTGGAAGTTCCGCTGACTTACAGCGTGGAAAACGAGATGATCGAACGGCTCACCGTGAGACTCATGGAGCGGGAAGGCCAGGGTTACCTGGGAGTTGCGTGGGGTACCCACCGCCTGATTGTCGGTTTCTCAACTAAGTAGATGCCGGAAGGATATGGTAAGGACATCTTTAAAGGGACAGGGGTGGTGCGCCCCCTGTCCCTTTTCAATTTACGCGGGCTTACCACTGCTCGGGATTCAGACCGACCCGTGTCCCGGCTTCCTTCATCTGTTGCCAGGTGGTGTCGTCGATGCTGATCCCTTCCCGTCGACGCTTCGCCGCAAGCCGGAACTCCGGTTCGCCCGGCATGAGGATCTCGTCGAACCCGGGAGCGATCCGGCTGGCTTTGACGTGGCGGACCATGCCCTCGACTTCCTCGTAGTACCAGTCCAGGTCCGTAAAGAATGAAATGTCGTAGACGGTGAAGAGCACGCCGTTGCTCTCCACGATTTGCTCGCCCTGCGCGCATCCCTGTCCACTCAGCGCTCCGCCCAGGATCTCCACGAGCAGGCCCAGGCTGTACCCCTTGTGGGCGACGATGCCGCCCATGGGCAGGATGGCGCCGTTGGGCGCCGGCCCCTTGATGACCGTCGGATCCGTGGTGGGATTGCCTTCGTGGTCGATCAGCCAACCCTCGGGAACCTGCACGCCCTTGTTCACGGCGACCCGTACTTTGCCCTCGGCGACGACGGAGGTGGTCAGGTCCACCATGATGGGATCGGCGTCCCGGCGAGGTGCCGAGAAGGCGATGGGATTGGTGCTGATGCGCCCATCGATGCCGCCGAAGGGCGCGATCTGGCGGCCGAAGCGTCCCGCGTTTACGAAGGCCAGCCCGATCAGGCCTTCCCGGGCGGCCATGAGCGGATAGGCGCCCACGCGGCCCACGTGACTGGTACGCCGGAGGGTAACGGTGGCCGTCCCGTGCTTACGAGCTTTCTCCATGGCCAGCCGCATCGCGAAGGTGCCGCCCACCTGGCCGAGGGCGCCGCCGTTGTCCACCAGGGCCGTGCAAGGACTTTCCCTCAAAACCTGTACGTCGGCCCTTGCCTTGAACCGCCCCTCATCCATGATGGCCTTGATGTATTCGGGAATCCGTATGGCGCCGTGGGAATCATGGCCGAATAGGTTGGAATCCACGAGGTGGTCCACGACGCTGCGGGCATCGTCCGTCGTGCAGCCGGCCGCTTCCAGCACTTCGCAGCCGATACGATGCAGTTTCTCGGGAGAGATTACAGGCATTGTCTTCCTTTCTGTGTCCTGCACATACTTGCGTATGGCACTAACGGCGACGGTTCAGGATCGGAACTTCTCGAGTTTCCTTTGGAGTCCGGGCCGGTCGAGAACTTCCCTGTTGACTACATAGGAAGGCTCTTCCCCCCTGGAGACGGCCAGGGCCGCCTTCATACAGTCGTGCCCGATATCGCGGAACAGTTCGTGGGTCCAGCACGACGCGTGGGGCGCCAGGATTACGTTCGGAAGGGACAGCAGGGGATCGTCGGCAGCGGGCGGTTCCTGCTCGAAAACGTCTATAGCCGCACCCGCTATCCAGCCTTCCCGCAAAGCCTGCTCCAGTGCTTTCTGATCGACGATGGCGCCGCGCGCGGTGTTGATCAGGAAGGCGTCCGGCCGCATCATGCGCAGCTCGCGCGAACCGATGAGATAGCGGGTGTGTTCGTTCAACGGACAGTGGATGGTGACGAACGTGCTGCGTTTCAGCAGCGTCTCCAGGTCCACCAGTGTTACTCCGAGCCGGGCGGCCTCCTCCCCGGTCACAGCGGGGTCGGAGACGAGGATCTCCGATGGCTCGAAGGGCGCCAGCATGCGCACCACCTCGCGGCCGATCATGCCCATGCCGATCAGGCCGACCACGCGGTCCCGGATTTCGCATCCCATGTGATCAAACCGGGTACCCCAGTCGTCGTTCCGTACGATGGCGTCCTTGATCGTCACCCGGTGGCATAGCCCGAGCATCAGGGCCATCGTGGCGCTGGCCACCGGCTTGCGGGTGGCCTCAGGCGTGATGGTAACCATGATGTCCGCCTCCGTAGCGGCGTTCATATCGATCATGTCGTAGCCCACGCCCGTCCGGGCGATGAGCGCGAGACGCTCGACACCCGCGAAGGTGTCCCGCGTGTAGGGCTGACCCATGGAGATGACGGCGTCGAATGAAGCGAGCTGATCCGGGGTGACGGGCCACCGGTCCTCTTCGAGGTAAGTGTGAAAGACGCCGGCATCATCCAGCAGATCGACGCCGAAATCGTCGAACACGACCCCGCCGCCTGGACCCAGCAGATCGGCGACCAGGGCTACGCGGAAATCATTTGGCATGGTACATGTTTCCAGGTCAATTCGCGTTTCAGAACAGGATCTGGGACGTGGACTTGGCGATCAGCACCAGGGAGACGGCCGCCATGCCGATCAGGCCCAGGCCGCACCCGTAACCGGCCAGGATGACGGGCGCATAGGCGCGCCACCGTTTCTCGCCGTATCGCTTTCCGAAATAGAACCGGCCCAGCATGGCGCCGATGAACGTGGGCAGCGTGTAGTGAATCCACGCGCCGGTGCCCAGTCCGGCAATCAGCCCGTAAAACAGCAGCGGCGGTGCCTTGAGCACGCTAAGGACGCCGTACAGCGCTACCGCGAACCCCATCCCGGCACCGATGTACTCCCACTTTATAAGTTGCCCGATCACATCCGATCCACCCGGAAGGGTCGACTTGATCCAGATCGTTTCCATCGTCGCCTGCAACGGCCACATCTTTTCGACGAAAGGATAGGCCGCAGACGGTATGGGCGCCAGTTTCCAGATCAGGGCATAGAACAGGAAACTGAATACGATGAGCAGCAACAGGCTCAATATATACAGTTTGACCAGGCTTGGAAATCGCGTTCTGGTGAGTTCCAATTGCCGGAAGGTGGCCACGACGCCGCTGTGGTCGAAGAGCGGAACCGGCGCGAACCAGATGGCCACGCCCTTGTATCCCGACAGGTAGAAGGACCCTTCTCTCGCGTAGGGGAAGGACGATCCGTAGGGCGAGCCCGTGAGGCCGATCATGCGCGCGCCGATGTAGGAGAAGAATGGCGTCCACAGGAACCCGAATACCAGGGAGATCCATACCGGGAACGTGGGTTCGAGATAGTAGACCAGAAGAATGAAGCACAGGGTAGAAATCGCCCAGAGCGCGATGGGAATGGGCAGCCTGAAATCGCCCCGCTCCGGCGGCGGCCTGCGAGGTCCCTGGACTCCGGATGCGCCTTCCGGGTCTCTCCTCAGTGCGTGGGCGAAGGCGACCAGGCCGATCAGACCGATGACCAGCGAAGTGCCGATGGAGGAAAAACTGAGCCAGAAATCGATGGTATTGTTGATGGAGGTCGGGATGGTGCTCATTCCCGGCGCCCAGCTGTGCAACAGCCCGAAGTGGTAGAGGACCGGATTGGCGATGAAGGTGACGACGAAGGAACTGATGAAGGTGCCGACCACGATCCAGAAGGGCAGGATGAAGCCCACCAGGAGCGTGGCCATGTCCGTGCCGATGCCGATGGGCGACGCGGGGAGCACGTCCCGGACCCGCGGCGTGAAGTCCGCGAAGGGAATGGGGAAGACCTCGACGCCCTTGGTCAGCACGACGCCGGATACCGTCGGGACGACAACGTAGAGTATGCCCCAGCCCAGGCCGATCATGGCACCGACGGTAAACAGGCGCCACCGCCAGGTCTCCTCGCCCGCCGACGATTCCGCCAGCGCGGTGGCGCCGGCCGCCTGTACAGGCGCCAGCGGAAAGGGCAGGCGCTCGGTGTCGGCCGTAATGCGGAAGAGCACGTATCCCAGAGACAGGGCGTTGACGAGGCCGAGGATGGACACGAGGACGGCCAGGAGAATGGGTTCCAGCCACTCCATGGAGAAGAGGGTCCGGGTGATCAGCGAATCGGAACCCCGGGGCGGCGCTACCCACTGGGGGAGAAGCTGGGCCAGACCGTCCGCCTGAGGGGACTGGATCAGGTACTGGAACCAGATCATCTTGGCGAAAGGCGCGCCGTGCACCGACGATCCGGCCGCCATTCCGCTGGCACCCAGGCCCGTCGCCGCCAGACCGGCGGCGAGCCAGTAGAGGATGATGGCTTCCTGGGGCTTCAGCTTGATGAACAGGCGCTTCCCGATCTCGATGAACATGATGATGGTGACCCATTCCGCGGCGCCCGCGAAACTCTTTCCGGTCACCAGTTCCAGGTAGATCGCCCCCGGGAGCATGACCAGCCCGACGAAGAATGCGGCCCAGATGATCCGGCCGCTGAACCCATCCTCGTATGGCAGGCTGTCCGGCACGATCTGCCACCGGTCATCTGCGGAGGCAGAATTTGCGTCCTGATCCCGGGCTTCGGTCGACCCCGTCCGGGCCTGCTGTTCATCCCTGGTGCTATCGCTCATCCGTTCACTCGGCTCTTATATAGTTTCCCGACTTGTCCCAGTCCGGCCGTGTCAGGCCGTTCAGGTCCCAGACCACCTCTCCGCCTCGGACGGTCAGCAGGCACCTGAGCCGCCGGTCGCCGCGCATGCGGGCGTGGCCAGAGTCGACGAAACCGAATTCACCGTATTCCAGCTCCAGCACGGCGATGTCCGCCTCCGCGCCGATGCTCAGCGTGCCCAGTTCGGGACGCCGGATGACGCGGGCGGCATTTCGCGTGGAGCGCATGACCACGTCCTCCAGGGTCATGCCCATGTTCAGGCATTTCGACATGGTGGTGTTCATGCTCGCGTTGGGCAGCAGCGCGCTGTACTTGTGGTAGTCCGTGCTGATGGTATCCGGCAGGAACCCCTGCTCGATGGCCGGCACGGCGATGCGGAACCAGAAGCTGCCGCCGCCGTGGCCCAGGTCGAACAGGATGCCCTTGTCCCGTGCCTCCCGTACGTAGTCGTTCACCCGGCCGTGCTCGTCCAGCAGGGGGATGTGCTGCGCGTACAGGTGGGTGTGAATGTCGCCCGGACTCAGCTTCTTCAGCAGCAGGTCACGGTAGCTGCGGTTCGGCTTCGGGGCGAAATCTATCATGGCGATGGTACCGCTCCGCCGGGCCGCCTCGACCGCGCCGTCGACCGCTTCCCAGCCCGGTCCGTTGAAATGGGCGGTCTTGGATCCGACGACGTGTTCCGGGTACTTGCCGATCATGTCCGCGCAGGGCACGGGGTCCATCTCCGACACGTCCTGTTCCACCGCGCCTTCCATGCCGGCGCCCACGATGTTGATGAGCGCCAGGACCCGGGTTATGGACTCGGCGATGACCGTGTCCTTGAAGTCCTCGAACTTCTTCCATCCCGCGCCTCCGGTGTCGAGCACCGTGGTCACCCCGTTGGGGAGCACGTGGGCGTCGGGAAACACCCAGCCCCGATAACCGCCGTAGGCGTGCATGTGGATGTCGATCAGACCGGGCGTGACGTAATGGCCGTGGACGCGGGCGACCTTCCGGCCCTGCTCTGCGGGGATATCGTGTTCCATCGCCGCGATCAGCCCGCCGTCGACGGCCACGTCCCGGCTCTCGTTGATGCCGTTCTCCGGGTCGATGACGTGGCCGCCCTTGATGATCAGGTCGTACATCTTTGCTCCTCTCTCATGGTCGCGCCGTACATCTCCGCTCCTCTACGCCGGTTACAGGGCCGTGTGACGATCGAATGTCTTTATCTCCCGGTACCGTTCCTTTATGGGTTCGGCGATCGTCCGCCACACGAGAAACCGCTTCCTCAATACGGCGAAGAACCGCCTGTTGATCGTCTGCCACTGCGCCAGGTCGCCGCTGCGGCGGTGGATCACGATCAGGATGCGGTACAGTCTCTCGTGGGGAACGGGCTCCAGCTCAAGCCGCACGTCCTGGCTGATGGCGAGGTCATAGGGCGCCAGCCAGACGGTGGACGCTACGTGATAGGTGTCGAAGGTATCGCCCGGTATCGCGTCGAGCGTGGTCCCCTCGGCGACGAAGTCCTCCGCCGAACTGTCTTCATGCGTCTGGAATATGTGGTTCAGATAACCCGACAGAGGCAACGCTTCGGGGATGGTCACCGTGAACGGGAACTCGAAGCGCCAGTCGTCGCCGTCGGGCGGAGGCGGCGACCAGCGTCGCGTCACGTCCTCTACCGTCATGTCCGCGGCCTTCTTTGCCGGGTAGAGGGTGGACAGAAATACGACGGCCATGACGACCATGGTGGCGTACACGGTCGACAGGGAGGAATAGTTGAGCGACATGCCGCCCAGCAGGTCCCACTGCGAGAGTCCCATGGTGATGATCTGGCCGGCAAGGTAACCGAACACGGCGCCGAGGGTCGCGAATACGGCGGCTTCGGCGATGAACAGGGCCGCGACGTGGTTCGGCGCCAGGCCGACGGCACTGTACACGCCGATTTCCCGGAACCGTTCGAACACGGCGCCCATCATGGTATTCAACACCAGGAACGCCGCGATAAGCACGGGGATGATCAGGTTGGCCAGGCCCGAAACCGATGTCGCGCCCAGGGAACTGTAGACCTTCACCTCGTCCTCCATCCCGACGAATACGGCCAGGAGGACCCGCGACATGAAGGCCTCCACGGAATCGCGGAACTGATCGCCGTCGGCGAACCCGGCGATGGCCACTGACCGCGTGGACCCGTTCAGGTCGAGGGTTTGGCGGTAGGGCAGGACCAGTACGTTGCGGGATGGCAGGTGTTCCGACGCCTGGATGGTGGACATGAACACTTCGATGTCCATTTCGGTAAGGGACCGGGTCATGGAGAAACTGGCGGGCATGATGCTCTCGTCATCCATGTCCCGGTAGGCGTCGAGTCCTTCGGAATCGAGCAGTCCGATCACAGTATAGCGTCCCCCGAGGATCTCCACCTCCGTCGTACCCACGTCCTCGGGGCCCACGTTCAACCGCTCGGCCAGTTCCGTGGGCAGGAGGCAGACCGCCCTTTCGTCCGGGTCGAACCATCGTCCGCCGGGCACGAGATAACGGTCCAGGCCTGAAATGACCGGTTCGTCGGCGTGAAGGCCGAGGATGATCTGCACCGTGGTGGCGGCCCCCGTGCCGGGAGCGCGCAGATCGATATAGGGGCTGGTCATGTCCTCCGGTTCGTACCAGGATCGGGGTACCACGTCCGCCTGGTCATCGAAGGCGTTTTCCACGTAGGGCAGGAAGGAAGTGGGCAGGGAGTGCCAGGACAGGCTGCGCATGAGGACGCCGTCGTACGGCGGGGAGTTCTCGCGGTCCAGCGTATAGAACTGGATGCCGGTCCTGAAGGAAGTGAAGGACAGCACGGTGAAGGTCAGCAGGGTCAGCGTGACCGCGGTCAGCGCCGTGCGCATCTTCCGCTTTCGCAGGTTCGATATCCCCAGGGATATGGCCACCGCCGTGGCGCTCAGCCGGCCGATGTCCGCCTCGTGGAGGCCGGCCGCCGACTTGGTCAGGTTCTTCATTTCGGTATCGAATCGGGTGACGATCATGGTGATGATGATCAGCGCCATGGCCAGGATGATGAAGGCGAGAAAGACCATGTACGGCGTCAGGCTGAGTTGAAAGGCGGGGTGCACGTTCTGCAGCAGCATGAAGACCGCCGCGAAGATGACGCCCACCGAGAGCAGCCGCTTACGAATGTCCGTGAAGCCGAAGAAAAGCCGTTCGAGGAAGAAACAGAAGGGTACCAGCAGCATGAAGTAGAACACGATGCCGTCCACCGTGTCGTCTGCGGCGTATCGCACGTCGGGATAGGCCCGCGCCTCGAAGCCCCATGCTTCCCTGGATCGTGAGGCGAAAGCGTCGTATCGGCGGCTTTCAAGGGCTTCCCGGGCGGCCCGAAGCGCCTGGGTGCTTTCGTCGTGGAGTTCGGCGGCCCGGGCGTTGGTCACGCCGTGGTCCGCCAGTTTCATCAGGCGGGCCCTGTTGAGCGACCACAGGTCCAGGGCGCTTTGGTAGAAAGGGTGGAGGATCAACCCCTGGTCCGCCGTGAATCCGCGCCCCTGGGCCAATGCCATGACGTCGTCGGAGATGCTTTCCGGCGGGTCGTCGAGCCATGACTCCGGCGTGTTGGTCAGCAGGTACTTGACGCCCCGGGGACCCGAGCTCATGAACATCTTGACCCGGTCCTCGGGCCTGGCGAAGACCACTGCGGCGTTGGTCATCCAGTTGCCGAAGAAACTCTGGTCTTCCACGAAGGCCGCGCCGTACTTGCGCAGCGGACTGTTGTCCCGGCCGAGCACGGTCAGATTGTCGAGGGCGACGAAGACGCCGGGGTCCACGATATCGAAGAGGCTGATCTCCTCGCAGGGGAAGAGGACCTGTATGGTATTGTTCACCTTGGAGGAGTTCGGCACCGCGAGGGGAAAGGTGGCGTTGCCCTCTTCACCCAGGTCCGGGGCGTACACGATCCGGCCGTCGGCGCCTAAGCCGTAGCTGCGCAGTTCCGTCGGTCCCCGGGGGAACCGGATCATGGACATCCGGAAACGCCCCATGGAGTCGGCGTGGGTAACCATGAACCCCCGCACGCCGCTGTGGCTCTGGTATCCGGGCTGGTAGACGACCAGGGCGTCGGGAACCGGGGTATTGGGCTTGAAGAAATCGACGGTGCGGTCGAATTCCAGGACCCGGCCTTCGACGTCGCGGCCCTCGTCCTTGAGCCGTATCGAATCGTCTACGTCGAAGGCCTCGGGATCGGACAGCATGGCGGGAAGCAGCGTGCCGAGCGTCCGGATCTGCCGGACCAGGTTGGGGAAATCGACATACTCGATACGGTCCTTCGGGGTATCGATGAGCAGCCTGTTGTCGTTCACCGTGGCGAAGGTCATGCCGTGGAGTCCGGCGAGCGTGACCATCTCGTGGTCGAAGGCGGGACCCGCGGGCATGTAGCTTTCCTGCGACCGGAGCGGGGGCGTCAGCGTGTTGAGATAGGGCGTCCGGCTATCGTCCTCGTCGTAGACTCCGGCCTTGCGCGCGTAATTCAGGTACCGGTCCGCGTAGGGTTCATACAGGATATTCAGATTCGAGGTGAAGAAAATGAAATCGCCATAGCTGAACAGGCCGACCTGGTCCGTCCTGCTGGTCAGGTCCAGGCCCAGGAACAGGGTGAAGGGTATCCGGTACTCTTCGGAAATGCGTTCCAGGAAAAACTCGTCCTTCCGTTGGTGCCGGTCCAGGAAGTCGTTTATGCCCTGCAGACCGTGGAAATGAGCGGACGTTGCCAGAAACAGCACGGTGTATCCCGGCGGATGGGCCCGGAGTACTTCCATCAACTCCAGCATGGCGGCGATACCGCCCGCGCTCTCGGCGCCCGGCGCCAGTCCGGGTACGACCGACATGGCGTCGTAGAACGCCGAAAGCACCACGATCCGGTCTTTCCACTTCTCCGTGCCGTCGCCCCCCGGCAGCGGTTCGTCCCGCCCCGGTATCCACCCCATCACGTTCCAGGTCTCGGCCCGTTCCCAGGACATGCGCCCCTTGATCGTCACGTCGACCAAACCGGACCGCGCGGCCGCCAGAACCATCGCCGCATGCTGGTCCGGGATCCAGAAGCGAGGCACGTTGGCGGGCACGTCCAGGATCTTGCGCTGGGCCTGGTTATTGGTCACGGCGCCGGGGCCGCTGTCGTAGAAAAGTAGGGCCCGGGCGCCGAGCATCCGCGCGTTGAGATACTGGTCGCGTCCGTCGAAATCGACCAGGACGATGCTTCCCTCGATCTCTTTTCCATTGAAGGCCTGGAATTCGCCCCGCCGGGCGTAATGCAAGGGTCCCCTGATCCCGTCGGGGAAGGAATTCAGCCGCACCAGGTTCGGCCAGAACTGGTACACCGGTATTTCGGTTTCCTCGGAGTCGTGCACGGTCAGCGTGAACCCGTGATCGACAGGGGAAGATACCGTGAAGGTGTCGACGGCGACCTCGGTCAGGCCGCCGGCATGGAAGGCACCGACCACGTATTCCATGGCCGCCCGGTTTCCCGGGTAACCGACGACGCGCGACGGATTTTCGCTCATCGCCCGGACATGGGCCTCGACGCCGTCTCGGGTCACGAGTTCGGAAACTTCCTCCCAGGATACCGGCGCCTCCTCGAGGGGCCTGGGCGGCACGTCTTCGGGAAGCGAGACGATCTTGAGGATCACGTGCTCCGTCACCCAGGCCGGACCCGCCACGGCCACGGCGAGGAACAACAGGACGCCCACGGCGAGGAAAAAGTAACCGAAAATCCGCGAATACACGCTAGTCTATCCCGTAGATATGATGGCCCGCGTGGGGAAACCACAAGTAGTCGACGAACATGGAGATGACCACGCCGGTGGCCACGCCGAAGATCAGGCCCAGGAAGAAGGGCTGGCCCTTCCGGTACAGTTCGATGCCGCCGACCCACATCATGATGCTTTTGATGACCCAGCACACGAACATGGACGAGACGATCGCCCGGGCGGGCCAGGAGTATGAAAGGAAGAAGCCGAGGGGATGCAGCGGCCAGCCGGGCAGCCTTGCCCTCAGGGTCATGAGCAGGAACATGAGCGAACCGCCCACCATGAAGAACATGAGCCGCGCCGTGTCCGGACCGAAGGGATCCCGCATCTTGGTTAGCGTTTCGTTGTAGGGGATGGTCGAACCGATTCGGCCGAACCACCATCCGTTGGTAAACTGGCGCGTGCCCTGATCGAACCCCATGTAGATCGTCCATACCAGCGAGATCACTACGCCGATCACCGCGGCGGACAGGAGCGACCAGCCCAGGCCCCGGTGCCATCGCGTGCCGATCTCGGACAGCTTGGCCGCCTGCATGAAGGCGGGCATGAAGGTCGACTTGATCTCGCTGACGGGGCCGTAGGTCTGGGCCATGGCCGTCATGGTGGACATGGACAGGTTGGCCGACCCGACCGAATAGAACACGAGCACCTGGGCGATCATGGGCGAACGCACGTAGGGAAGCCCCGCCTCGGCGATGATGCGGGAAACCCCGATATAGATGATAAAGACGCCGGCGAGCAGGAACACGGCGATGGGCACGCTCATGCCCAGCTGGTTCAGCCAGACCACCCCGTAGACGAAACCCCCGATGAATCCGAAGACCGCGACCCGGTAGGGCAGCATCTCGTCGCTGTCGTCCAGGCCGGAGCGGTGCCCGAAGGCCTGGGCGAAGACATCGCGGATGTGAAACCGCGCCCGCCAGAGCCCCCATCCCACGAATACGATGAAGGCGCCCATGTTCTGCCAATCCAGCATGGGATGGATCGAGGTGTAGTTGTCCCGCCCCGGGATGTCGTACCCGATCCGGTGGGCGATCCCCACCTGGATGATGCCGAGCATGTAGAACACCCAGAAACCGGCGAGGACGTCCAGGTTGACGAAATAGGAAATACCCAGGATGGCCGGCCGGAAGTTGATTTCCAGCGGCGGGAATCCCCCGCCGAATACAATGGGCGGCGCCGACCCGAAATAGGGGAACTGGGGCACGACCG
>JAPOYX010000198.1:0-41191 GCA_026706345.1 Gemmatimonadota bacterium
TCCCATCCTCCTGCCTGACGATACATCCAATATATACCCCTTCCTCATGGGACGCGGCTCCCTGTGCATATTCTCTGGACCGCTCCCTGACGGCGAGCGCGAAGTCCTCAAGGGTGGCACTGCCGTCTTCCACTTGTTGGGCTGTCACAGCCGGGTTCGCAGGAGGCGTTGCTCCTTCAGGTAGTGGACAGGGTATCCGCGATTGCGCATGCGCCGGGCGCATATTGGTAAAGACGCCGTCGAGCGCGAGCAGGCCAAACACAACGACGAGGAAATTCAGGGTCTTCCAAATGACATGCTGTGTCATAGGAGTTCTCCTGCGCGAGGTGGAGATAGGTGGCAAGTATATACCGCAGTTAGCGTGGTCTTTCTGATCAACCCGGTTGTCCGGTCAAGGGGTATGATTCGAGTCTTTTCAAAGGACAATCATATTGAAAATAGTATAAATTTGAAAGTTTTTTTTTACGTAAGCATGCAAGATGTTTTCCGGCTGTGGGCGGGTCTCAGACAAGCCTCTTTTTCCCGGTTCGGGCCGGGTCAGGACGCACGGGCTCCTTGCCAAGCCGCTACCCGCCTGTAAGCACCTCGCGGCACCGTGCCGCCACGATCCGTTCCTGGCCGTCCTGCAGGTTATGGGGATTGATGGAGAATCCTTCCTCGCCCCTTTCCTGCACGATGATCCTGGGATTGCCGTCGAGCAGTGCTTTCACCGCATCGTCCCCGGATATACCGGTTTCCGACTCGATGGTAACCATGAGCTGGGGCACGGCGTAGGTTTCCTCCGGATCGAGCCGGCTGAGGGAAACGTGGGGTATGCCGGCCAGTTCCTCTTCGATGTAGCGCACCTTTTCTTCCCAGCCCGTCGCATCCGCCCCATGGTCCCGGTTCAGGTAGATCTCGAGGGCCTTGATGAACGCGAAGATCTCCTCCCGGCTCACCTTCATCGGCCGGCCGACCGTCGCGAAGGGTGTTCCGTTCACCGCGCAGGCGCTGATCAGGTCCTTCCGCCCGACAATGAGGCCCGTCGACTGCGGGCCCTGGAGGCTCTTGCCGCCGCTGAATATGACCAGGTCGGCGCCGGCCTCCGTGAACCGGGTCAGCGTGGACACCGGCGGACATTCCGAGGCGGCGTCGACGATGACGGGCACGTCCGCGGCATGGGCCATGGCCACAGTCTGTTCCAACGGGACGGCATTGGCGTTTTTGAAGTTCTTGCCCAGATAGAAGACCGCCGCCGCACGTGCTCCGTCGCCGATGGCGGCCTGCATGGCCTCCACCGGTGGACCGTCCGAATCGTCAAGTTCTATCAGCTTCGCGCCGGTCAGCCGAATGGCCTGGTCGTAGGCGATCCGGTGCGTCTTCTGGACGACCACCTCGTCACGCATGCCCGTCGTGTCCGGCAACTGGCGTATTCTGTCCTGATCCGTCCCCGTCATGCAGGCCGCGGTGGTGATGACCAGTCCGCACGCGGCGCTGGCGGTGACGTAAGCCGCTTCCACGCCGAGCATTCCTGCGACTTTCTCCCCGGCTTTCTCGTGCAGTTCGTCCAGGGGACAGAACTCCCGGGATGCCACGCGCATGGTCTCCATGATTTCCGGGTCCAGGAGGGCGCCTCCGTAACGCGTAGCCGTGCCAATGGCGTTTATGACCGGCCTAACGCCGATATCTTCATATATGCCCATGGTTGCGAACCCCTTCCCTTTCACTTGCGATGCAGGCGGCCGATCGGAAAAGCCTTGTCCCACCGGCAAATCGCACTGCATATTTTACTGTTGATTTCAAGACAGGCCTGTACTGGAAATTGACTCCGCGCAATCTCATAATCAAGGATTAAAACATGGATTACGACGCGTCCCGCCGGTCCTTCGACTGCGAGCCGACGCTCTCGGACTCGGAGGTACTGCGCTTCTGCAGGGACGGATACCTTCATTTCGAGGGCATCGTCCCCGACGAGATCAACCGGCGCACCTGTGATTACCTGAACGGGAAGCTCCCGATCAATCCGTGTTACATGCCCGACGGCATGACCCGGGAAGACCTGGTTCGTATCCGCGGCACCCATGAGCCGAGTTCGATTCTGCTCGAGGACTGGTTCATCGAACACGTCCTGCTCAACCCGGTGCTGTGCGGCGCACTGCGCTCGCTGCTTGGCCGGCACGTGGGCCTGCCCGTGCTGGTCAGCAACCACCGGGTGGAGTGTCCCGAAGGTCCGCAGAACTGGCACCACGACGCCGATCACGTGTTCGGTCCGGAGGTCCATTTCGTCGAGGTGTTTTATTTTCCCCAGGATACCCCGGATGAAATGGGGCCCACCGAATTCACGCCCGGTTCCCATCTCCGAACGACCCGGCGAGGGCAGGAGGAGAACGGCGTGCTGTGTTCGGGTCCCGCCGGCACCATCGGCCTGCATTCGCAGAGCATCCTCCACCGACGGGGTACGTCCACGGCGACCGGCCTGCGGCACATGCTGAAATACAGCTACTGGCGTACGGTACCGCCCGCGCGGGACTGGATCGCCGAAGCCGATTTCGACTTCAGGCACGCCGATTACGGGGGACATGGATCCGCCCGTTACGTGGCCCACATGTTCTACTGGCTCTGTGGCAAGGGAGACGAATACCGTCTTATCGGCGGCCAGGCGTGGCCCTGGAAAACGATCAACCAGATCGGGCCCTCGTACGGTTTCGGACATACGGAGGGATATCTTCCCGACTGGCGCGGGAACAACGACGACGATTATGCCCGGTAGACCTGTACGTCGGGCATGGATGAGCGATCGCACGGGGACAGGCGCGCAGTGGCCTGTGCGCATCCTGCAGTTGTTTTCATGACATCTCAATCGCAGAAGGTCCGATTTGTCCGTCATCTCCGAAAAACGGCCCCGTTTCACGCCTGAAGAGGCCGCCGAACTCGCCCTTTCCCTGTACGGTGTGACCGGCACGCTGAGCCCATTGCCCAGCGAACGGGACCAGAATTTCCGGCTGACCGCCGATAACGAAGAGGTTTTCGTCCTGAAGATCTCCGGGGCTGGCGAGAAGCGCGGCATTCTCGAACTGCAGCACGACGCCCTCGACCACCTGGCCGGGCGGTTCGACGAAACCGAGTGGCCGCGGGTCTGCCGGACAAAGGACGACAGCGGCATCACACGGATCGACGGGCGGAACGGACTGCGACACCTGGTCCGGATGCTCACGTACATCGACGGCTGGCCCCTGTGCGACGTCAAGCCGCACAGTCCCGGCCTGCTGCGGGACCTGGGCGTCTTTCTGGCCCGGCTTACCCGCGCATTAGCCGACTTCTCCCACGTGGAAAAACAGCCTGATCTCATCTGGAACATGGACAATGGCCCGGAAGTCGTTCATCGATTCGCCGACCTGATCCCCGACTCCGGCCGCCGCCGGCTGGTCACAGGCTTCTGCGAAGCGTACGAAAGCGCCGTCGGTCCCCATCTCGCATCGCTTCCGCGCCAGGTCATACACAACGATGCGAACGACCAGAACGTACTGGTCCGCCTCGCCCATCCCGATGATCCCGCGTCCAGTGAACACAGGATAGCCGGACTGATCGATTTCGGCGACATGGCTCAGTCCTGCGCGCTCTACGAGCCGGCCGTCGCCGCCGCCTATGTCATGCTCGGCAAGTCGGAGCCTCTGTCGGCCGCCGCGCACGTCGTAGCCGGGTACCATGCCGAGCACCCGTTGACGGACTTGGACCTGAAACTGCTCTACCACTGCGCCGTGATGCGGCTGTGCATGAGCGTGGCCATATCGGCCCATCAGCAAGTCGCCGAACCGGAAAATACCTACCTCTCCGTCAGCGAGAAGAACGCCTGGGATCTCCTCAAAAAACTCGAGGGCACGTCCCCATCCTTCGTCGAATACCTGTTTCGGGACGCCTGCGAACTGCCGCCGTGTCCGCAGACCCCGGGTATCGAAGCGTACCTTGCCTCGAAGCGCGGCAGCTTCGCGCCGGTCATGGGCCCCGACGTGGACCTTTCCACCGCCGTCGCGTTCGATCTCAGCGTGGGCAGCCCGGACCGGGCCCTGCTGGGAGGTTCGGTCAACGCGGACGAACTTGCCGCGGATGTCTTCCGGAAAATGGAAAACGCGAAGGCAGAAGCGGGGATCGGCCGATACAACGAGGCCCGCCAGGTCTATACGGCCGATCAATTCATGCTCGACTCCGACGAGATGCCGGAACGTCGGACCATACACCTCGGGATGGATGTTTTCCTGCCCGCCGGATCTCCGGTCTACGCCCCACTGGAGGGAAAGGTCCACAGCTTCCGGAACAACACTCAGCCGCTGGATTACGGGCCGTGCATCATTCTTGAGCACACCGCGGAAGTAACGGACGGTTCAGCAGGTTCCGCCCAGGCGCTCTACACGCTGTACGGCCACCTGAGCGTGGAGTCGCTGACCGGTCTATACGAAGGAAAGCAGATAGAGAAAGGTGAACGGTTCGCATCCCTCGGCGACCCGACGGTCAATGGAGGCTGGCCGCCCCACCTGCACTTTCAGATCGTCACGGACATGCTTGGCAACGCGGGAGACTTCCCCGGCGTGGGAGGACCGAGCCAGCGGAACGTCTGGCTGAGCCTGTCTCCGGATCCGAACGTCATCCTGGGCGTACCCGCGGAGGTATTTCCACGGGAGCAACGGACTACACGGGAGATCCTTGCATCCCGCCGCCACCATATCGGCAGGTCCCTCAGCATCTCCTACCGGCGTCCCCTGAAGATTGTCCGGGGCCACATGCAGTACCTGTACGACGATGAAGGACGCGCGTTTCTCGACGCCGTGAACAACGTGCCCCACGTGGGGCACAGCCATCCGGAGGTGGTTCGGGCCGCCCAGCGTCAGATGACGGTGCTGAACACCAACACCCGCTACCTCCACGACAATCTCGTCGATTACGCCGAACGCCTCTGCACGAAGCTGCCCGACCCCCTCAGCGTATGCTTCTTCGTGAATTCAGGCAGCGAGGCGAACGACCTCGCCCTCCGCCTGGCGCGGAGTCATACCGGACAACGCGACCTGCTCATCCTGGACGGGGCCTATCACGGCAACCTGACGTCATTGATCGATATCAGTCCATACAAGTTCGACGGACCGGGGGGTGACGGTGCGCCGTCCCACGTACACAAAACGCCTCTGCCCGACCCCTACCGTGGTCCGTACAAAGGTTATTCGCCGGAAACGGGTGCGTGGTACGCGGAGCACGTACGCGAACGTATCGATTCGCTCGCGGAACACGACCGTGGCCTCAGCGCCTTCATCGCCGAGTCCCTGCCCGGTTGCGGCGGACAGATCGTACTGCCGGACGGATATTTCAGATCGGTGTTCCACCAGGTGCGCGAAGCGGGCGGCGTGTGCATCGCCGACGAGGTACAGGTGGGATTCGGACGCGTGGGTTCGCACTTCTGGGGATTCGAGACCCAGGACGCGGTACCGGACATCGTCACCCTGGGAAAGCCTATCGGCAACGGCCACCCGCTGGGCGCCGTGGTTACCACCCCCGAGATCGCGGGCGCTTTCGACAACGGCATGGAGTATTTCAACACCTTCGGGGGGAATCCCGTCTCCTGCGCCATCGGCCTGGCGGTGCTGGACGTCATCGAGAAAGAAGGCCTGCAGGCCAATGCCCTGGAGGTGGGCGGCTACCTGATGGAGGGACTCCGCGCCCTGGCGCCGGACCACCCGATCATCGGCGACGTCCGCGGCATGGGGCTCTACGTGGGCGTGGAACTCGTGCTGGACCGCGACACGCTGGAGCCGGGCGGACACCAGGCCTCCTACGTGGCCAACCGGATGCGGGACCACGGGGTGCTGATCAGCACCGACGGCCCCCTGCACAACGTCCTGAAGATCAAGCCGCCCCTGGTCTTCACCCGGGAGAACGCCGACTATCTCCTGCACTGTCTGGGCAAGGTACTGAAAGAAGACTACCTGCGGAATCGGTCCCGGTCCTAGAGCATCACGCCCCCCACCAGATTGTTCCCCACGTAGACGCCGCGGTAGAGCGTCTGGCGCAGGGGCGGCATGGAGGCGAGCAGCTCCGGATGGGGATCCCAGTTGTGCCACCTGGAGTTGACGGAGTTGTAGCAGCTGAAAATGGCGACGCGCGGATACTTCTCGCTGACCCACGGCCTTCCGCTGTGCGTCAGGGCCTCGGTGAAGAACATCAGCGATCCAGCCGGACAGGTATATGTATCCCAGATCGGCGAGTCCGGCGACTGGATGGAGGACGGCGTGGGAAAGACGGACTTGTGGCTGCCGGTTACCAGGAGCGTGCCGTTCCCCTCCTCCACCGGGTTCAACTCCCAGACCACCCGGGTCAGCGCGGAGTTGGCCTTCCCGGGAATGCAGCGGTAGAGATGGGAGTCGCCGGGGAGCCGCAGCATGCCGTTCCCGTTGTGGGGCCCGAACTCGCCGTCTCCGGCTTCCCGGTAGAACAGAGTGGCCGATTCCTGCCTGAAACCGTAGCAGATCTGGTTGGACAGGCCGGGATAGGCCAGGAATTCGTTCATGAACCCCACCACCCGCGGATGATCCGTCAGGCTTTGCAGCGGACCGCCGAGCGCCGACCGCTCTCGTTCAGGTATGGATTCCGGATCATGGTGCAGTTGCAGGCAGAACGCCCGCATCTCCGCACATTCGGCTTCGGAAAGCACCCCGGGGATCAAAAGCCAGCCGTCCTTGTCGAACAGGTACTTCTGTTCGTCCGTCGGCGGGATCACGTCCCGACCGTCGGCGTTCACCCTGGTCAGATCGGCCTGGTTCTCATCCAGGCGCGCGCCCAGGTTCTTGTCGATGATAAACGCTCCGTTGGATGACATGCGTATTCCTCCCTGTGGTTGATTTGAGAAGTGCGGTCAGTCACCGTCTGATCCGACGGTGTCGAATTCGATTCCCTGGGCCAGCGGGAGATCGGTGGACCAGTTGACGGTATTGGTCTGGCGGCGCATGTAGGCTTTCCAGGCGTCCGAGCCCGATTCGCGGCCGCCGCCCGTCTCCTTCTCGCCGCCGAAGGCCCCGCCGATCTCGGCGCCGGACGTGCCGATGTTCACGTTTGCGATGCCGCAGTCCGAGCCCGTCGCGGAGAGAAACCGCTCCGCCTCGCGCAGGCTGTCGGTGAAGATCGCGCTGGAAAGCCCCTGGGGCACGTCGTTGTGGAGGTCGATGGCCTCGTCCAGGGTTTCATACTCCAGGATATACAGAATCGGGGCGAAGGTCTCCTGTTTCACGATAGCCGACTGGGCGGGCATGCGTATGATGGTCGGTTCGACGAAGTTCGGTCCCAGGTCCGGTCGGTGTTTCCCGCCGATGACGACCTCGCCGCCCTCGGCCTTCGCCTGCTCGATAGCCTGCATCATGTCGTCCACCGCGTCGGCCGTGACCAGCGGTCCCATGAGCGTACCGTCGTCGACGGGATCGCCCATCGGCACCTGCGCGTAAGCGCGGGCCAATCGATCGATCAGCGTCGCCGTCATGCGCTTGTGCCCGATGATGCGGCGTGTCGAGGTGCACCGTTGTCCCGCCGTCCCCACGGCGCCGAAGACGATGCCGGGCACGGCGAGTTCGAGGTCGGCGTTTTCGGTGACGACGATCGCGTTGTTGCCGCCCAGCTCCAGTATGCTGCGACCGAACCGGGAAGCGACCCGTGCGGCCACGGTCTTTCCCGTCGCGGTCGAACCCGTGAAGGATACGAGCGGTATGCGTTCGTCATCGAGGATGAGATTGCCCACGTCACTGCCGCGGCCGATGGCCAGGTTGAATACGCCGTCCACCCCGTGGTCGGCCATGACCCGGTTGCACAGGTGCTGCGTGGCCACGGCCGTCAGCGGCGTCTGACCGCTCGGTTTCCACACGGTGACGTCGCCGCACACCGAAGCCAGAGAAGCATTCCACGACCAGACCGCCACGGGGAAATTGAAGGCGGTGATGATGCCGATCACGCCCAGGGGATGCCACTGCTCGCTCATGCGGTGACTCGGCCGCTCGCTCGCGATGGTCAGTCCATACAACTGGCGGGAAAGCCCCACGGCGAAATCGCAGATGTCGATCATCTCCTGGACCTCCCCCATGCCCTCCACGCGGATCTTGCCCATCTCCAGGGAGACGAGTTCGCCCAGCGGTTCCTTGTACGCCCGCAGGATGTTGCCCAGGTCCCTGACCATGTCGCCCCGTTTCGGCGCGGGCAGCGCTCGCCAGGAATCGAAGGAGACGCGGGCGTGTTCGACCACCCGGTCATAGACCTCCGGAGTCGCCTGCCGCACGCCCGCGATCGGTTCGCCGGATGTCGGGTTGTACGACGTCAGGATGGGTCCCTCCCCGTGTATCCAGCCGTCCATCCCCGTACAGGCTCCGGCGTTCAACGCTTCGATGTTCAGTTTTTCAAGCAGTGCCTTCATCTTCGATGCTCCAGTGTTTGGGTTCACACGAAATCCGCGGCGTCCCGGTCCAGCCGCCTGATCTTCCCCATGTACGCCGTGACGCGCCGGTCGGTTTCATGAGGATAGTCGAAATCCAACCCGTCGGCGACGGTGACGGCAAGACGCCGGAACAGCCGGGTCGCATTGAACAGGGCATCCCAGTTCTGATCCAGGTCCGCACCGGAATACGTGGATTCGATTTCCGCCCATGTCCCGGGGTCCAGGTAACGCTTGAACCAGCGGCCGTGTTTGTTGGTCGTAACCGACCAGTCGTTTTTCATGCCGATATGCCATTCGATGACTTTTTCAAGAAAGGGGGAATGGACCTTTCTGTTCATGTGCTTTGCCCAGTAGAGCTCATCGCGCCACAGGGCCTTGGCCACGTAGATGATGTCCCACCAGAAATCGGCCACCAGTTCGTCATATTCGTCCTTCGAAGGTCTTTGAACGTGGTAGGCGCTGTGATAGGGCAGTATGGGGTTCTTTACTATCCGGTCCTTGTCCAGCAGCACCCGGTAAGGTTCGGGCTCGCCGTTGAGGTCGTGCATGGATTCGGCATCCGCGACACTCCAGTCGATCCGGATGCCATCGTCATAGATCACCATGCGGCCTATCCTGCCATCATCAAACAAGGTTGGCGAGGGTGGCGAGCGCGTCATCACGGATCCGAACGCTTCCAGCCAGTGATCGTCCCGTTTGTAGGGCTCCTGATCCCTGACGTACACGATCACGTCGTAGTCCGACAACAGATCGACCGTATCGTTTCCATCGACCCGGCCACTCGACAGGACCAGTCCCCTGATCTGATCGTCCGCTTCCGCCCAGCGTTGAATCTCATCGAAAACTTCCGACGGCTTGCGCATGCCCTGTTCTCCGGTGATCCATCCGCCGGCCCGTCAGCCCGTTTCCAGCCGGACTTCCGTGACCCGTGGGGTGCTTCCCCCGTTTCTTGCGCCCAGCGCGAGCCGATACTGGACCCATGGCCCCGCGCCCGTCGCCCGCACCGGCTGGGGCGTTTCGTACCAGGTGCCTGCTCCCCCGGCGCCAAGCCATGCCGATCGTGCCAGCGCCTCCTCCGAGTCCGCCCACCGGACCTGGGCGTGCACCCAGGTGCCCGGTCCGCATTCCGCTTCCCAGTCGATGCCGGTCACGGCCTGTCCCCGGGGTATCTCGTGCGGCGCCGAGACATAGTATTCTTCCGGACCCGCGTCCAGCATGTTGCCCGTCTGGACGGCGGTCATGCCATGGGGACCGGTCGTGGGCAGCCGGGTGACCCGCCTGGCGTCGAACCCGCCGGGACCGTTCCACCAGACGGCGGAATGGCCGACGTGGTCGCCCTCGACCTTGTGATAGGCGATGGCGAGGTCGACGTGGCCGTCTCCGTCGAAATCCGCGGCCACGCAGCCCGACGCGGAATGGGTGAACAGCCGGGTGCGGTCGGCGGCGGAGAATCCCCGGCCGGCACGGTTCCAGTAGATGTAGGAATCGATGTCCCGCACGCGGTTGTCGTGGTATGAGCAGACGAAGAGGTCTAGCAGGCCGTCTCCGTTGAAATCCATGATGGACATGGCGTTCACCGCGTTGGACGGCAGGAGGGTACGGCGGTCCTCGCGTAGCCCGTCGGGACCGTTCCAGTAGATGTGCACGAAGGAGTCGTGGGGCGCTCCGATCGACGGCTCGTGTCCGCCGATGACCAGGTCGGGATACCCGTTCCCGCTGAGGTCCGCCGCCCGGGCGCAGGCGCCGTGCCACACGGAAAGCGCCTGGCACCGGTCCATGCTGAAGCCTTTCGGGCCGCCCAAAAGGATGAAACTGTAATCGTCGGCGATCTGCGGCACGACCAGGTCGAGCCAGCCGTCGCCGTTCAGGTCGACGAGGAAGATCCAGCGCGGATCCTTGTACACGACGCCCTCGTATTCGAGGCGGATGCGCTCCGTTCGGCCGTTGTCGAAGCCGTCTTGTCCGCCGTAGAAGATGACGATATCCGGATTATCGAATCCGCAGAAGACGAGGTCCAGGTATCCGTCCCGGTCCAGGTCCGCGCAACAGACCCCGTGGGCCCGTACGGTCGGCAGGCGCACGTCCGGTTCGCTTCCGAATCGCCCTTCCCCGTTGTAATACACAAAGGACCCCGGATCCTGGCGGACCGAGTTCTCGGAGGCATTGGCCAGGATCAGGTCGGGCAGCCCGTCGTCGTTCAGGTCGCACCGGAGCACTTCCACCGCGCCCCATCCCGGCACTTCCTGGCGGCGTTCCGGCCTGAACCCGTCGGGACCGCCGTGATAGATAAATACGGGGATGTCGCCCCTCAGGTTCCGGCTGAACTGGTTGATGAAAACGGCCTGCGGAAGGGGATCGTCCGATGCGCGGGCCAGCAGCACCCGCCGGGCGTCATGGGTCTCGAGGACGCGCGGCGGCGCCAGCCCGTCCCGGCCCCAGCGGTACGCCAGGGATTCCGATGTATAGCTTTCCGGCGTATGGGTCTGACAGATTACGATTTCGGACCGGCCATCCCCGTCCAAGTCCCGGACGGCCGCATCGCAGGCATATCGGCTGGGGATCGCCGTGCGGTTCTGATCGTTGTACCCGCCCTCGTTCCCGTCGTGGTACAGCCACGAACACTCCTCCCCGCCGTGGCGGTCCCGGCAGGCCACTACCAGGCCGCATCGTCCGTCGCCGGCCAGGTCCCCGACGGCAATGGCGAGTGCATTGCGGCAGGACAGACGCACCGGCTCGCCCGCCTCCCGCCCGGCATGGAACGGCGCCAGGTATATACCGTCCGACCGGGCGACGAAGACGTGGGGCGTGTCGTGGATTCGGAGAACGGATACGAGCGGAACAGCGGGGTCGACGTCTTCGGGATAGCTGCCAAGGTCCGGATCCGGCTCTTCCGAAGGATCGGTATCGACGGGTATCAGCGATGATCCGCCCGGCTCTATGCCATCCGGACCGCCCCAGAGTATCCTGACGCTCCCCCCGGCGTCCCGAACGGCCAGGTCGACATACCCATCGCCGTCCAAGTCGTCGGACGCAACCTGGTCGGCCGCTACGTCAAGATCCCGGTATCCTTTGAGCTCGAACCCCAACGCGGTCTGGTAGAACAGGCGCAATTTACCATCGGAGACGAAAGCCAGGTCCGGTTTCCCGTCCCCGTCGAAGTCTCCGGCGGCCACCGAAGTGCAATACGGCGCGGGCAGGTACTGCACCCGCCGTTCGCCGAGTCCGTCCGGACCGCCGTAGTACAGATAGGCGTTGAGATCCCGCCGGATCCCGTTGTAGAACATGCCGACGACGAGGTCGTCGTATCCATCCCCGTTCAGATCGGCGACGACACCGGTTCTTCCCCCGTCGGACGGGAGGAACCGGGCGGTGGAATGGCCGAGTACGTCATGATACACGGTGACGGGGGGTTTTTCGCCGTGGTTCTGGCTGTTGCAGAAGACCAGGTCGACGTGGCCGTCCCGATCCAGGTCGAACTGGTGAATACGCTGCAGCACGCCAGCCCGGGACACGTAGAGATTCTGGCCGCCGTTGCCGAAAGTTCCCTGCCGGAACGCCTCGAAACCGCGGGTAGTCCACGATGAAGAAATGGAATTGGAAGGACAGGACGACATGGCCATAACCTACGGTGCGGCGGACGGTCAGATCAACCCATTTATACCACCTGCGGGTCGAACTGCCGCCTACGCATCGAACAGACTCAAGTTCTCCTGTGATCGGCCGGAGGCGCTATCCACCATGGCATCAAGAATGCCGAGGATATCGCGCGCCACGGGCGTTCGCCGGTACCTGTACACCTCGCCGGGAATATCCGTCGATGCTTCTTCATCCACACCGAGCTCCGCGGAAATCGCCAGGATCATGTTGGGGGGACCGTACCTGCTCAGCAGGTCCAGGCGCGTCCGCACGCCTCCGGAGCGCCAATAACCGAGGAAGTCCAAGTATACCCTGGTACCGGTCGGGGGATGGGTAAAAACATATTCAGGCACCAGCACACCCTGACCGCCCAAGTCGACGACATCCGTCCCGGCCGCTATGCGCCAGACCGAATTCAACCGGGCGAAGCGCTCTTCGAGCCAGACCACCTCCTCGGGTACCCACTGGCCCGCGGTAGGACCGATCGGTTTCAGGCCCGTTTCGGGGGTCAGGCGAAACACCCCCTTCCGGCGACGGGCGCCCCATACGACGGAAGCGGCGACGCGCCAGTGCGCGCAGTGCAGGACCGCGGGAAGAAACTGGGCGATCTGCAGACCGTAGCGCTGGGACGACTTGAAGAGCGACATGGGGCCGTCTATGCGTATGTGGTATTCCCCCGGTCCCGTCTGTCGGATCTCGTGGAGGAGCCGGAAGAACTTCATCTTCCGGAAAAGGTCCCGGTAGCGGGCCGGACTTTCCCCCTCGATGTACAGGTCCAGTTCCGACGCCCGCAGCAGGACGGCCTGCGCGAGGGCGACATTATACCGGCTCAACAGCCATTCGGCCTTACAGGGCTTGAAAGATTCCAGCCGCTCGGCCGCCCTGAGATCGGCGTAGAAGGCGCCTTCGACTGCCTCCGCGCCTATGGCGGCCGACTTTGCCGCTTCGGTCAGAATGGCTTCCCGGTCGATACGGACCTGCTCTGTGTCCCGGTACGCCGCGGCCGCGCCTTCGAATATCCGCCGGCGCAGTTCCACCGGGTCTACGGGCGAAGCAGACGCGAACGTACAGCGATCTTTCAGCAACTTGCTCAGTCCGCGGTGAAAAAGGAATCCCGTCCCGGCGCCCGTCGTATCCGTCAGCTCCTCGTCGAGTTCCTGCCGGGTCCCGCCTTCATGGCGCTCGAAGATGCGGATCAGCGTTTCGGCAACCCCGAGGTGATCCCGGTCCAGCTCATCGATATAGGGAAGATGGATCTCGTCCTTGCGGAACCGGACGCGGAGCAGGTCGCCCGTCAGCATGTCACCGCCTCCCTGCCGGGTTTTTCCGGTAGGCGCTGTGCTGTCTCCGCCGGGAACTCGCGTACTCCTCGCCCGTCCGTTCGGCCACGAGCTCATACAGCACCGCGTGCTTGCCCTCGACGCGCCGAAGGATCCGGCCGAGACGCTGTACGTGTTCCCTTACGCTGCCGGAACCGGACAGCACCACGGCCACATTGGCTTCGGGGACGTCCACGCCTTCGTTCAACACACGGGAGGTGACCAGGAAGGGATAATCGCCGGCGTTGAACGCCGCCAGGATTTCCCGGCGCTCCTTCACCTTGGTCTGGTGCGTGATGGCGGGAACGAGGAACCGGCGCGAGATCCGGTATACCGTTTCGTTGTCGCTGGTGAAGATGAGCATGCGATCGCGGCGGTGCTGCCGGATCAGCCGCTCCAGGACGCGCAGCTTGGCCTGCGAACCCTGGGCGATGGCCTTCTGGGTCCGGTAGGCCGTGAAGGCCCGGCGCCCTTCTTCGCTGCGGGACGTCGCCGACAGGAATCGGACCCACCCGTTGGGACCGGACAGCGAGATCCTGTTATTGTCCAGGAACGTACGATAGATATCCCGCTCCTCCTGGTACTCGATCCGTTCTTCCGGTGAAAGCCGGACGTTGATCTTGATCGTCTCATAGCCGGACAGATACTCCCCGCTCAGGGAACGGATCTCCTGGCGGTAGACCGTCTCCCCGACCGCGTCCAGCAAGAGGTGTTCCGCGCCGTCCTCCCGCTCGAGGGTGGCCGTCAGCCCGAGGCGGTACGGCGCCAGCGACAGGTCCGCGGTCATGAGGTAGGACGGCCCGGGCAGGTGGTGGCATTCGTCGAAAATCACCAGTCCGAACTGGTGGCCGAGCCGCTCCATGTGCAGGTACGCGGAATCGTAGGTGGACACGGTAACCGGTTCGATATCGTAATACCCCCCGCCGATCAGGCCCACTTCGACGTCGAACTGGCTGGAGATCACGCCGTACCACTGTTGCATCAGGTCGATGGTGGGAACGACCACCAGGGTGCTGCGCTGGACGCGGGCCATGGACATGAGGGCGACGAAAGTCTTGCCCGACCCGGTCGGCAACACGACCACACCACGGCCTCCAGCCTTCCACCAGGCGTCCACGGCTTCCTGCTGGTAAGGAAAGGGGGACCGGTCAGACTGGAGGGAAAGGTCCAGTTTCCCGTAGGAACGGGCGTCGTCCCGGTACGGGATGTCCCGGTCGGCGAGCAGCGTGATGATATCGCGGTAATGCCGCGCCGGAGCGCGGTACAGGGCCACTCGCTGGTCAAACGCGCAACCGGGCAACGACAACCCGTCCACCTGGTCCCGGTCGCCGTGCACGAGGATGGTCCCACGGTCGAATTCGAGTCTGAGCATGGGTTCAGAACCTTACACGCGGCGGCAAGCGGGGGTTTATCCTTCGGCCTATTCCCCGTCTTCGAAGACCTCGTCGCGCCGGGTGGCAAGCACGGTCTTCAAGGCCTCGATGAACCGGTCGATGTCCTCGTAACAGTCGTAGAAATGGGTAGAAATGCGGAAGACGGGCTGATTGCCCGCACGGGTTGCGGCGATCTGAATGCGGTACTCCTCCCACATGAGCCCCACGACTTTGTGGAGGTTGCAGCCATCGATGGTGAAGGAGGTCAGGAATCCGGACATTTCGGGCCCGGGCGGTACGGTCATTCGCGCGCCTTCAATCTCGTCCATGACCAGTTCACGCAAGTATCGGGCCAGGCCCAGGCAATAGCGCCGTATCCGGTCTTCCCACCCGATGCCCAGCTGATAATCGATAGCCGCACCCAGGCCGGCGAAATGGGTCACGTCGTGGGTACCCGTCACGTCGAACCGGGCGGCATGGCCGTACGGCGCGGTATTGTATCCCAGAATGGGCGCCGGCAGCGCGCTCAGGTACGGATCCGCGACATAACAGATACCCGTCCCCTTGGGCGCCAGCAGCCATTTGTGCGTGCTGCTGGCGTAGAAATCGCATCCCCAGGCTTCGATGTCTACCGGCACCATGCCGACCGCATGTGCGCCGTCCACCACGGCCACGGCGCCGTGCTCATGGGCCAGGGCGGTCAGCTCATCGACAGGCGCCACGAGACCTGTGGTGCAGTAGACGTGGGAGAAGATCATTACCTGGGTACGTGGCGTGATATGGGCGGCGAAGGCGTCGACGATCTCCCCCGGTGACTCGGGCGGCGTCGGCAGGGGAACCTTGCGGATCAGGACGTGCTGTGTCTTTGCCATGTGTTCCCACATGCGCTGGACCGAGGGATATTCCTGGTCGCTCATCAACACCTCGCCGCCGGGCTGCAGGGGCAATCCGCGGGCGGGAACGTTCATGCCCATCGTGGTGTTGAGTACCAGGGCCACATTTTTCGCGGAAGCCCCGGTGAACCGTGCGACCTTTTCGCGGGCCGACTCGACCAGGGGTCCCATGAGCCGGTCACCCTGGTTGTGCAACGGATTCGCCTCCACCTGCCGCAGCCACTCGATCACCTGCTCGATGACGGGTCTCGCGGACGGACCCACCGAGCCGCCCTGGAGGAAAGTCACGCCGTCCTCGAGGTAGAACTGGCGCCGAATGTCCGCCCAGAACACCCTCTCATCATCGGTAATGGGTTTGTCGCGCGCGGCCATGGGGCGATTCCTCCTGTGATGGGTCTTTCAGCCTCCGAAACGGGGATCCCGTCATGCATGAAATGTGGAAGAAACCGCCCCAATGTCAAGGGGATAAACGGCTTAACGCAGGTCGTATCCCGTGATGCAAGGTGGACTTCAAATCTTGACAGTGGACACCGGACGAGTAAGTTATGGATCCTCCTTCGACCAGTTCGATCTTTGGTGTCCGCATCATCCAGGAGCAACCGGCTTGTCCCGTCCCAACGTCGTATTCATCATGGCGGACCAGATGCGCGGCGACTGCATGAGCTGTGACGGCCATCCGGTGGTGGAAACGCCCAATCTGGATCACCTGGTCGCCCGGGGCGCGCGGTTTTCTCACGCCTACACGGCAGTCCCATCCTGTATTCCCGCCCGTTCAACCGTGATGACCGGCATGGACCAGTGGCACACGGGCGTCCTCGGCATGGGACGGGGACAGGGACCCATACCCGACGACTTCCCCCATACCCTGGCCGGTACGCTCGCGGATGCCGGATATGCCACCCACCTGGTCGGAAAGGGGCATTTCACGCCGCAGCGCGCGGACATGGGTTTTCAGTCGGCGGAACTGGACGAATCCGGCCGGCTGATCGCCCAGGGACTGCGGGACGAGTACCGCCAGTGGTTCGACCGGGAGAAAAAACGGGACATTACGCCGGACGACCACGGGGTCAACTGGAATTCGTGGATCGGGCGTCCCTGGCATACAGAGGAGTATCTCCATCCGACGGCCTGGACCATGAGCCGGGCGATCCACTACATCGCGGGGCGGGATCGATCCAGACCCTTCTTCCTCAACATCAGCTTCGCCCGTCCCCATTCGCCGTACGTACCGCCCGCCTGGTACTTCAACCTGTACCACGACCGGGAAACTCCGGCCCCGTACATCGGCGACTGGGCGGCGACGCACGACGCGCCCTTCGACGCCACGGACGTCAACGCCTGGCACGGAAAGCTGTCGGCCCCGCGCATTCATCGCGGCAGGTCCGGATACTACGGAGAGATCTCGTTCATCGACACCCAGATCGGCCGGCTCAAGAACTGGATGGAACGCCATGCCCCGGAGGCCTGGACCAACACCTGGGTCATCTTCACGTCCGACCACGGCGACATGGTGGGCGACCACCACCTGTGGCGCAAGACCTACGCCTACGAGGGCAGTGCGAGGATACCGCTGATCATCTGCCCGCCGGCCCGTTGGGGCGAACGGGTGATGTCGCCCGTTCCGGACGGCGTGGCGGAACTCCGCGACATTATGCCTACGATCCTGGACGCAGCGGGATTGGAAGTGCCGCCCACGGTGACGGGGCGTAGCCTGCTTCCGCTGATGCGAGGCACAACCGACGGCTGGCGAGACTATATTCACGGGGAACACTGCTGGTGCTACGCCCCTGAACAGGAAATGCAGTACGTGACGGACGGGCATCGGAAGTTCATCTGGCTGCCGCGAATCGATGAGAAACAGTACTTCAATCTGGACGAGGATCCCGGTGAGTGCCGCAACCTGGTGGGCGATCCTGCCTATGAGAAGGAAATAGAAAAGTGGGAAGGCTATCTCGTGGCTGAACTCGAGGCGCGAGACTGCGGTTGGGTGGTCAACGGCCGACTGCACTGCCCGGACGGACCACTGGTGTCTCCCTTCAAAGACGTCAGGTACAGGGGATGAACCGTGACTGAAGGAAGAGTATCGGCGAAATCCGTTTTGTGAACTGGTTACGAAGTATGACGCTGACTGAGCATGATATCTTCAATTCGGGCGATCCGGTGCTCTAACTTCCCGATATCTTCCCGAATACGGGTTTCCATGCTATGCATCTCGACCCTCAGTTCCTGCCGGCCCGCCTTGGCTTCCCGCCAGAAGAAGACGAAGGCCGCCAGCAACACGGCCGGTTGAATCAACAGTCCCGCAAACTCCATGATATCCTCCTGCGATTGGGCGCCGATACACTAAACGTCCTTGACGGAGCGTTGCCGAGGTGGTACACAGTGAACAGTCTGTAATATCATCGAATTCTCGAACGATTTGTCTTTTTCGCTCTCATCTGCCAGAGACAGCCGTTGGCCTGGCAATCGATGGGACGCACCGCTAACGGAAGGCCATGAGAGGGGAACACACTTTGGACGAGATTGGAATGCGCAAGGAGGATCTGGATACACCGGTTCTGTGGGTAGACCTGGACCGTCTCGAGGACAATATCTGTACCGTGGGACAACGGCTGAAGAAAGCCGGCGTGGACTGGCGCCCGCATATCAAGGGGGTCAAGATTCCGGCAATCGCCCACAGGTTATTGAAGGCCGGGGCCATCGGGGTCACCTGCGCCAAGCTCGGCGAGGCCGAGGTCATGGTCGCGGGAGGCATCGAGGACATCCTGATCGCCAACCAGGTGGTGGGACCGCAAAAGTATACTCGTCTGACCCATCTCTGCAGGCAGGCGGACGTGAAGGTCGCCGTCGACAGCGACGCCACGCTGGAGGAACTCGGCCGTATCGCGCGCGAAACCGGCGTCGAAGTCGGCGTGCTCATCGAACTGAACACGGGGATGGAACGCGCCGGAGTCCGGCCCGGCGAACCGGTCGTCGAACTCGCCCGAAAGGTCCACCAGGCCCCCGGCCTGCGGTTCCGGGGCGTCATGGCCTGGGAGGGACACGCCTGCGTGGACGAAAATTCCGACTGGAAGCACGGAGAGATCAGGCGGGCCGTGGGAGATCTCGTGGACTCCGCGCAGCGCTGCAGGGCCGCGGGACTGCCCTGCGACATCGTGAGCGGCGGAGGAAGCGGCACGCTTTCGGTCACCCCCGACCTGGACGGGATCACCGAGATTCAGGCGGGCGGTGCGATCTTCAACGACGTGATGTATACCCTGTGGGGGGTTCGCACCGACCCGGCCATCTTCGTGCAGGTGACGGTCACCAGCCGCCCCGAACCGGACCGCCTGATCGTGGACGCCGGGTTCAAGACGGTGCCCGCGTGGTTCGGCATGCCCATGCCGGTGGGCGTCGAGGGTGTGGAGACCGTGCGCATGTCCGCGGAACACGGGACCGTGACCTTCAACGGACCGAATCACGAGATCGCCGTCGGAGACAAACTGGACCTCATGGTGGCTTACACCGACGTCACCCTGTTTCTCCACGATCACCTCTATGGGATCCGCAACGGGGTCGTTGAAACCGTCTGGCCCATCCTCGGCCGCGGAAAACTGCGCTGAACTGACGGAAGTTCGCCGAATCGAGGCGTCCCTTCAGCCAGATCAAACCATCAGGAACGCATCCGGCATGACCACTAAGTCCAAGTACGCCACCCTCACCCAATCCGGCTTCGGAGCCGAACTCGGGGATCTGAATCTCGCGCGGCTCGATGAAGCCATGGTCAACGAGGCCATGGACGCGTTTCACGAAGCGGGCGGGCTGATCGTCATTCGCGATCAAGCCCACATCGAACCTGCCCATCTCCGCCGTTTCGTGACCCGGTTCGGGACGCCCGAGGGCAACGAGAAATACGATCCGGCATTCCTGGTTCCGGGTTACCCCGATATACTGCGCATCGGAAACACGAAGGAGAACGGAAAGTACACCGCGCTCTTCATCCAGGCGGACCCGCCACCGCTGCTGTGGCACATGGACGATTCTTTCCGCCATCCCCAGCCGATCGGGTCCTGCCTGTTCTGCATCCGTACGCCTCCGGAAGGCGGGGAGACCGGCTTCGCGGGCATGACCGCGGCCTATGAGGATCTGCCGGACGATGTCAAAGCACGTATCGATTCAATCCAGACCGTCCATTCCTACAACCACCTCAACGAACTGCTCAGGAAGAAGAATCCGCACCGGCCGCCACTCAGCGAGGCGCTGCTCGAGCAGTTTCCTCCAATCGCCCGGCCCCTGGTCGCGCGGCATCCGGAGACCGGACGGAAATCCCTTTACCTGCCCCTCTGCCACATCGAATCCGTCGAAGGCATGGACAAAGCCGAAGGAAATGCACTCCTGAACAGCCTGCAGTCCCACGCGACGGGCAGGGATTTCACCTATATGCACCGGTGGCGTCCGGGCGATCTGGTGGTCTGGGACAACCGGTGCACGCTGCACGCCCCCACGCCCTTCGATGATACACGCTACGAACGGCTTATGTACCGGTTCACCTTCAGCGGCCGACAGATCATCGGATTCTGATCCGCCGGGCCCCTGCGAATTCGATTCGTATTCGACTTGAACCTTGTAACGAGGACGCTGGCTCATTGGCAAAACCTGTACCCTACCGGCAGTGGGGACGCGACCTGGACGCGCAGTCGGTTCAGCAGATGGAACGGGCCTGTTCCCTGCCCGTGGCCCTGGCCGGCGCGCTGATGCCGGACGCCCACGTGGGTTACGGCCTGCCCATCGGCGGCGTGCTGGCCACGGACAACGCCGTCATTCCCTACGCCGTGGGGGTCGACATCGCCTGCCGGATGAAGCTGACCGTCCTGGACTTGCCGCTGAATACGCTGCGGCATGACCGGGGAACGGACCGGCTGAAGAAGGCCATCTCCGCCGAGACGCGCTTTGGCGTGGGGGCCCGGTTCAAGAAACGCCGAAACCACCCGGTCCTCGACCGGAACTGGACCGTCTCCCCCGTGACCAGGAAAGCCAGGGACAAGGCCTGGAGCCAGTTGGGCACCAGCGGAAGCGGCAACCATTTCGTCGAATTCGGAGAGTTGACCCTGCACGAACCGCTAAAAGGGCTGGATACCGGTACCTACCTGGCGCTGCTTTCCCACAGCGGAAGCCGGGGGACCGGGGCCATGGTCGCCTCCCATTACAGCAGGCTGGCCATGTCCCTGCGCCCCGAGTTGTCCAGGGAACAGCGGCATCTCGCGTGGCTGGACCTGGACACCGAGCCGGGACAGGAGTACTGGGCGGCCATGGAGCTCATGGGCCACTACGCGGCGGCCAACCACGCGTGCATACACCGCCACATGGCCGGCCACCTGGGCGCGGAAGTGTTGCTGGACCTGGAGAATCACCATAACTTCGCGTGGAAGGAAAGGATCGACGTCCCCGGCCAGCCTGGTCAGCCCGGCCAGACCGGCCAGCACGGGCAATGGAAACCGGACCGGAAAGCGATCGTGCACCGTAAAGGCGCCACGCCGGCCGGCCGTGGCGTACTGGGCATCATACCCGGCTCGATGGCGAGCCCCGCCTACGTGGTCCGCGGGAAGGGGAGCCGGGACGCCATGAATTCGGCCGCCCACGGCGCCGGCCGCGTGATGAGCCGCAAAAGGGCGATCCGGAGTCTGAACTGGCAGGACGCCAACCGGATGCTCCGGGAGAAAGGCGTCACGCTCATGTCCGCCGGCCTCGACGAAGTCCCCTTTGTATACAAGAATATCGAAGCGGTGATGGCGGCACAGACCGACCTGGTGGAAGTGGTGGCCCGATTCGATCCCAGGCTGGTGAAGATGGCGCCCGCCGGTGAGAGACCGGAGGATTAACCCCCATGAAGATCTTGAATGTCGAAGCCTTCGCGGTACGAATCCCGAGAGAAGCCGGCCAGGAATTGCGTGAAGTCGGCCCCGGCGCGCGTGGCGGCGTATCCGCTGAACCCGGCGCGTCCTCCGCGTATTTCATACCGGAGGCCAGGCATGCCTTCAAGTCCGACATGCACGAGACCCTGGTGGTGCGTGTAATGACCGACGACGGTCTCGTCGGCTACGGCGAGGGGCAAAGTCCCATTTTACCTGATTCTACACGAAACATCGTGGAAGACCTGTGCCGTCCCGTCCTGATCGGCGCGGACCCGTTCGACGTGGAATACCTCTGGCAATACCTTTTCGAAGGCATGCGGGAAAGGGGACATCCGACCGGCTTCTACGTCGACGCCCTCGCCGCGTGCGACATTGCGCTGTGGGACTTGAAAGGCAAGGCGCTGGACCTGCCGGTGCATAAACTGCTCGGGGGGCGGTTTCGGGACCGGGTTGAACTTTATTCGGGATGCGCCGGCCGCGACCCCGGCACCGCGGCGGACCGAGCCGAAAGCCTCGTGGCCGCGGGCTACCGCGGTCTGAAACTTTCCCCGGCAAGGGACCGCAAGGGAACAGTGGCCATCGCCGCGGCCGTCCGCGAACGCGTCGGTCCGGACATTGCCGTCATGGTGGACGTGCACACCGAATTCGACGTGGCCGAGGCGATCAGGCTAGGCAGGGAACTGGAAGCGCTGGACGTCTACTGGCTGGAGGCGCCGACCTTACCCGAAGACCTGGCGGGTCACGCGGCCGTGACCCGGGCGCTGGACATGCACGTCGCCAACGGAGAGTGGTACCGCACCCGGTTCGAGATGAAGGAAGCCTTCGAAAGGAGGACCTGCGATGTGGTGATGCCCGATATCGGCCGTACGGGGCTGACCGAGGGGAAACGTATCGCCGTGCTCGCGGAGACCTACAACATCCCCGTGTCGCCCCACATCGGGGGCGGCGGACTGCTGTCCATCGCCGCGACCATCCAACTCTCCGCGGCCATCCCCAACTTCCTGATCATGGAACACGGTCACGAATCCTATCCCACGCGGTGCCGCTACGCGCTGGAAGCCCCGCAACCCACAGGCGGCGCGTTTCCGGTGACGGACCAGCCCGGCCTGGGCGTCCGGATCGACGATGAAGCGCTGGAAGAGTTCTCAACCCCCCTGCAGTAGGTACAGGTCATCGCGCGCAAAACCGCCATTCACCATCATTCACGTCAGTCCAGGGCGGATTTCAGCCAGTCCCAGAGGCCGCGGCCGTCCGGCTGATCCGCCGCCGCACGGTCCGTATCCCTGAAATAGCCGTTCATCCAGGTCAGGTTGGACCAGACTTCCATGCCGAGCCGGTTGGGGAGGAGGGTAGGGCTGTAGAAATCGGGTTTCCAGAGACGGTGTTCTACCGGAAACCAGAGGAAGATGCCGCCCACGTCCTCCACGAGCCTGCGTTCGGCGGCGTGGTAGATGGCGTACCTTTCCTCGGGCGGACCCATGAACTCGTTGCCCTCGCGAATAAGCCGTTCGAAGGTATCGTCGTGCCAGGCGTGGCGGCCGCTTGACCGCCAGAGCCCGAGGAGGTTGGCCGGATCCGGGAAATCCTGGCTGTAGGCCACCAGGGCCAGCGTCACTTCGTGGTTGTTCAGGCCGTCCGTGAACACCTTGCGTTCGATGACCCGGACCCCGACCCGGACGTTCAGCGCTTCGGCGATCATCGCCTGGATGGCCTCGGCGGGCAGGCGGGTGGTATGGGAATCGTGGGCACGGATCCAGATGTCGACCTGGGGAAACCCCTTGCCGTCGGGATATCCCGCCTCTGCCATCAACTGCCTGGCGCGATCGGGATCGTAGGGCAGCATATTGCGGAAGACCTCCGGTCTCGAGCCCGGGAAACCGGGGGCCAGCATGCTGTAGGCCGAAACGCCCACGTCCTTCAGGGCGGAGTCCATCAGAGCCGTCCGGTCGATGGAATGGGCGAAGGCTTTCCGGACGCGCAGGTCGTCGAAAGGCGGATTGTACGTATCCATGGTCATGTAGAACGTAACGAAGTTGACCATGGAATGTAGTTCATGGCGGAGCACCGGGTCGCTCTTGACCCTCCCCAGGGACGCCTGCCCATTCAGGAGGATCATGTCCACCTCGTCGGCCGTATATGCCGAGAGCATGAGCGGCACGGCCGACTGGGAAAACACCCGGATGATCACCTGGTCGAGAAAGGGCGGCATCGAGCCCCGGTACATCGGGTTGGCGTCCAGGATGATGATTTCGTTCTTGCGCCATTCCGTGAGCTTGAACGGTCCGGAAGACACGTGGGTCTCGGCCCGGGTGGACCACTCCTCGCCGTACTTGGCCACGGCGTGCTCCGGCGAAGCCCAGCTCATGATGAGGTTATAGGGCAGGTAGGGTACGGGCTGCTCGGTATGGACGGCCAGCGTCGTATCGTCTATCGCCTCCACGCCCAGCGAATCGACGGGCAGTTGGCGGGCGACCACGGCGTTCCAGTTCTTGATGATCTGGTAGTGCCATTCGAAATCGTAGGCGTTGTCAGGGTCCGCCCCCCGGCGAAAGGTAAAGACGTAGTCGTGGGCGGTGAAGGGCCGGCCGTCGTCCCACTGCATCCCGGACCGCAGGTGGAAAAGCCAGGTGTATCCGTCCGGCGTGGCCTCCCAGGACCTGGCGGCGGCCGGTACCAGATCGTAGTTATGGTCCTGGCGGACCAGCGGCTCGGATATGAGATTCGTGGCCGGACTGCGCTTGTATATGGTCTTGAACCACTCCATGTACGTCCCGTCCATCTCGAAAAACCGCAACCGCTGCCGCTCCGGCGGCGCGGCATCTTCGGGCAATTCGACGCCAATGGAGTTGACCCGCTGGGCGGAGATTTCCGGGGCCGAAAGAAATACGAATACCAAGAGGTATAAGAGGATTCGTCGCATGGGCCTTAACTTGAAGGGGGAGCGTTTACTCGATATCGAAACAGCAGTAAACCTCTTCTCTATATCGTATGGAACCCGTAGATTGTCAATGGATTCACCCGGCTCATCCGGTTCCCCATCGACGGCCGCCGGTTTGGATGCGAGGTAAGTCCAGATGCCCGATTACTCATATCCCGATCTGAAGGGCATCGGGAAAGACTACGAACGGGATGGATTCGTAATCGTCCGAAATGTTCTTCCGGCCGACCTTGTTCGAGAAGTCGACCGGCATATCGACTGGCTGATGGACCGCCATCCCGAACTGCCTCCCGAATCGCTGGGACACTGGCTCATTGCCGGCGATCCCTTCTGGGTCCGTTTCCTCAGCGACCGCAACCTGCTGGACGTGGCGGAAGCCCTGGTCGGTCCGAACGTGGCATTCTTCGCGGCGGACTACATCTGCAAGCCGCCCCGAAGGGGCAAGGGCGTCCTGTGGCATCAGGACGGACACTACTGGCCCCTCGAGCCGATGGAAGTCATCACCATCTGGTTCGCCATCACCGCTTCGCTGCCCTCCAACGGTTGTGTTCGCGTGATCCCCGGATCGCACAGATCCGGTCTGCACAGCCACTCACCGGAGAAAAAAGACAACTACATCCTCAACCGGGCCGATCCGGACGCGTTCGACGAAAACCAGGCGGTCGACCTGGTGCTGTCGCCCGGTGACGTCTCGGTCCATCACCCGCTGCTGTTGCATGGTTCCAATCCGAACGAGAGCGACGCGTGGAGGCGGGGCGGCTCGATCCAGTACATGCCCGCGACGACGAAGGTCACGCGGGAATGGCCCTGTCTTTTCCTGTTCCGCGGCACTCCCGTCGAGGGGATCAATACCTACCGGCGGTTTCCCGCGTACGAGACCGGAACGCACATGGCGTTTTCCGGTTGCGAGGCCTGGCCGTAGGCCCGCCATTTCGATCCAATCACCAGGGCTGCGTCCTTCGGACCACGTAACTGTCATCGCGCAAGATGATTGCCTGGACGATCGCGGATTCGTCAACCCGGGACGGCTGCCAACACCCCCGCAATGGCAAAGAACGCGACCAGCGCCAGAATGGGCAAATGAATCACCCGCAACATGAAAAACCCGATGATGACGAGCGAGAGATCCATGGCTGAAAAAACCGCGTTGACGAACACGGGCTGGTAAAGCGCGGCCAGCAGGAGCCCGACCACCGATGCGTTGACGCCCGCGACGGCGCCGGCCGCGCCTGGTTTTTTCGCCAGGGTCTCCCAGGTATCGTGAAAGGCCACGATCAGCAGGAATCCCGGTAAGAAAATCCCCAGGGCCGCTATCAGTGCCCCGGTCAGTGCCTGGTCCGGCATCATTTCGGCGCCGAGGAACGCGGACATGGCGAACATGGGACCGGGGATAGCCTGGGCGGCCGCGTATCCGAGCAGGAAACGATCGATGGAAAGCGCCTCGCCCACCGTCTGCTGAAGCAACGGCAATACAACGTGTCCACCTCCGAATACCAGGCTTCCGGTCTGGTAAAACCGGGAAAGCAGGTCGACAGACGGCGACAGGTTTACCAAAAACGGCAGGCCGAGGAGGAGGATAAAGAAGAGCGTCAGCGGAAGCCACGAGAACCGGAGCCTACCTCCGGGCGGAGCGTCTGGCGCGCGTAGAAAACGCCAGCCGACCAGCGCACCTGTCGCCAGGACCGCGAACTGGGTCGCCATCAAGGGGGCGATCAACAGGGCCGACGCGGTCAGTATGCAGAGCGCCCCGGTGAGCCGGCTCCTGCAAAAGTTGGAATACATGCCCAGGACGGCGTCTGCGACCACGACCACGGCCAGCAGTTTCAACCCCTTGACGAATCCGCCGAAATAGACCGTGTCCGTCAGCGTTCCGCCGGCCGTCGCGAGCAGGAACAGCAGAAGGAAAGACGGCAGCGTGAAACCCAGGAAGACGGCAGCGCCGCCGGCGACGCCCGCCCGCTGGTATCCGATGGCAAAGCCGACCTGGCTGGATGAAGGTCCGGGAAGGAACTGGCTCAGGGCGATGAGCCGGCCGTAGGCCGCTTCGTCCAGCCACTTCAACCGCTCCACGAAAACGGCACGGAAGTACCCCATATGGGCGGCGGGACCGCCGAAACTGACACATCCCAGGGCCAGGAACCGCCAGAAGAGTTCCCACATGATTCCGGTGTCCCGCGGCATGGTGCCGCTACGTCTCCGCGCGGACAATGAAGGTACTGAAGAGGGCGCGCGAACCAGACGCCCTAGTCGGACAGCGCCGCCCGGGCCGCGGCCAGGCAGGCGATGGGCACACGGTACGGGGAGCAGCTGACGTAGTCCAGGTCCACACCGTGGCAGAATTCGACTGAAGCGGGATCTCCGCCGTGTTCGCCGCAGATGCCCACCTTCATGCCGTCCCGCGTGGTCCGGCCCCGCTCGACGCCGATTCTCACCAGTTCGCCGACGCCGCTGCCGTCGATGCTGACGAAAGGATCTTCCGGCCAGATCTCGGCGTGCAGATAGTCCGGGATGAATTTCGCGTCGTCGCGGGAGAGACCGAATGTCGTCTGCGTCAGATCGTTCGTCCCGAAGGAGAAGAACTCCGCCTCCTCCGCAATTTCGTGGGCCGTCAGCGCCGCCCGCGGCAGTTCGATCATGGTACCGATCTGGTAGTCCACCTCCACGCCGGTCTCATCCTGCACTTCCCGGGCCGTCCGGCGGACGACGTCGGCCTGCAGACGCAGCTCGTTGATGTGCCCGACCAGGGGGATCATGATCTCGGGAATGGCCTTGATGCCGCGTTTCCGGCAGTCGCTCGCGGCTTCGAAGATGGCTCGAGCCTGCATCTCCGTGATCTCGGGGTAGGCGATGCCCAGCCTGCATCCTCGATGGCCGAGCATGGGATTGGCTTCCCTCAGGTCCTCCAGCTTTCGCTGGAAACGCTCGACGGACACCCCGGTCTGCGCCGCGAGTTGCTCAATGGCCCCGGCCTCGTGGGGCAGAAACTCGTGCAGGGGAGGGTCGAGCGTGCGTATCGTGACCGGATAGCCGTCCATGACCTCGAAAATCCCGATGAAATCGCTTCTTTGAATGGGCAGCAGCCTGGCCAGCGCCTTCCGGCGGCCGGCCTCGTCATCGGCCAGGATCATCTCGCGGACCGAATCGATCCGGTCCTCCTCGAAGAACATGTGTTCCGTCCGGCACAGGCCGATGCCCTCGGCGCCGAAGGCGCGCGCGGTGGCCGACTGATCGGGCTGATCCGCGTTGGTCCGCACCCTCAGCCGGCGGGTCCGGTCCGCCCAGGCCATCAGGCTTTCATACCGCTGATAGACCTCCGAGTCCTCGGCCGGCATGGTTTGCTGCAACAGGACCTGCAACACTTCGGAGGGAATGGTCGGGAGGGCTCCTGCTATAACTTCCCCGGTAGATCCGTCGATGGAGATGTAGTCTCCTTCGGCGATCACCCGGTCGCCGACGCGCATCTGCCGCGTGGCGTAGTCGATGTCCAGCTCGCCGCAGCCGGCGACGCAGACCTTGCCCATCTGGCGGGCGACCAGCGCGGCGTGGCTCGTCATGCCGCCCCGGGCGGTCAGGATACCCGATGCGGCGTTCATGCCCCGTATGTCTTCGGGTGAGGTTTCGATACGAACGAGGATGACCGGATCGCCGCCGTCCGCCCAGGCCTCCGCATCGCGGGCATTGAACACCACCTTGCCCGCCGCCGCGCCCGGACCGGCGTTGAGCCCCCGTGCGAGGACGTGTCCCTCGTTCTCGGCCCGGCGCTTTGCCTCCACGTCGAACACGGGACGCAGCAACTGGTCGAGCTGGTCGGGTTCCACGCGCCGCAGGGCTTCCCGCTCGTCGATCAGCCCTTCCCTGACCATGTCCACCGCGATGGTGATGGCGGAGAAGCCGGTACGCTTCCCGACACGGCACTGCAACATCCACAGGGTGCCGCGCTGGATAGTGAATTCGATATCCTGCATATCCTTGTAATGAGACTCCAGCGTATCGCAGATGCGGACCAGTTGATCATAGGCGTCCGGCATTTCGTCCCGAAGCTGCGCGATGGGCCTGGGCGTCCGAATGCCCGCCACGACGTCCTCGCCCTGGGCGTTGATGAGGTATTCGCCGTAGAACCGCCTCTCGCCGGTCGCCGGATCGCGGCTGAAAGCGACTCCCGTGGCGCAGTCGTCACCCATGTTGCCGTAGACCATGGCCTGCACGTTGACGGCCGTGCCCCATTCGTCCGGTATGTTGTTCAGCTTCCGGTACACCACGGCGCGTTCGTTGTTCCACGAGCCGAACACGGCCCCGATAGCGCCCCAGAGCTGCTCGCGGGGATCGTCGGGGAAATCGGCGCCCGTCCGCGCCTTGATCTCGGCCTTGAACTCGGCGACCAGCGCCTTCAGATCGGCGGCCCCGAGTTCCATGTCCTGCGTGACGCCCGCGCGGGCCTTCCCGCGTTCCAGCAGCGCTTCAAAGGGATCGTGATCTTCATCGTCCGACGGACGCACGCCCATGACCACGTCGCCGTACATCTGCACGAATCGCCGGTAGCTGTCGTAGGCGAAGCGTTCGTCTCCCGACTGCGCGATCAGTCCCTCGACGGTGACATCGTTCAGGCCGAGATTCAGAATCGTGTCCATCATACCGGGCATGGAGGAACGGGACCCGGACCGAACGGACACCAGCAGCGGGTTGTCCGCGCTGCCGAAACCGGCGTCCATGACGGATTCCACCTGCGCCATCGCCTGCCGGATCTGCTCCTCGAGTTCCGCCGGATACCCGCGATCGTGGCCGTAGTAATACGTGCATATCTCCGTAGATATGGTGAAACCCGCCGGAACGGGAATCCCGAGGTGGCTCATCTCGGCCAGGTTGGCGCCCTTGCCGCCCAGAAGCTCCCGCAAGTCCGCGGATCCGTCCGCCTCGCCGCCGCCAAAGTAGTATACATGGTTCGCCATGACGCTCCCGTGCTCCTTTACTCCGTTCAGCCCCTGTCTGCAGGTCGTTTCGCCTAAAAATCAAGGCGTTAGCATAACACTCCGGGGCCGCCGTGTCAACCGATTTGTCGCTGGCGAAAGACCTCGTACAGAACGAGGGCGGCCGCCACGGACGCGTTGAGCGATTCCACGTGCCCGGCGAGAGGGAGCCGCACCACCTCGTCGCAGTTGCGCCGGACCAGGGGCCTCAGTCCCTTTCCTTCGCCGCCTATGACGAGCGCCACGGGTACGGTATAGTCCACCCTGTTGAAAAGAGAAGGACCGTCCGCCGACAGGCCCATGAGCCAGATCCCCTCGTCGCGAAGCGTCTGCATGGCGTTGTTCATGTTCGCCACTCGCGCGACCGGCATGTGGGCGCTGGTTCCGGCGGAAGCCTTGACCGCTGCCGCCGTCAGGCCCGCCGCGTTACGACGGGGAATCACGACGCCGTCGGCACGGACGGCATCCGCGGTCCGAATGATCGCACCGAGGTTGTGAGGATCCTGTATGCCGTCCAGCAGGACCAGGAAGGGGGGAGATTCGGCACGCCGGGCGGATGCCAGGATATCCGCCAGTTCGGCGTACTGGTGTCCGGCCACCGTGGCGATGACGCCCTGATGCCTGCCATCGGTCAAACGGTCCAGCTGGCGCCGGTTCGTGAACTGGAACACGACACCCTGCTTCCGGGCGAGGTCCAGGATGTCGGCGACATCCTGACGCGATACGCCGTCGGCGATAAGGATCCGGTTGAGGCTTCGACCTGCTTCCAGGGCCGTCCTGACCGGATTCCGACCGTAAATGATTTCCGACATTGCCGCCCCCGCTCGCTTGTGGTATTAGACCATCCCGAGGGCAACGGCGCCGCGCTGCCACGACCATGAATTACCGCGACGACCCGTCCCGGCCGCGCGACCGCAGCAACCTGCCACCCGGTACCTCGCCAAGATAAAGACCAGCGTTGTGACAACGAACCTTTTTCGCTCGATCGCGTTCAATATCGAAATCAGCCCGCACGTCCGCGACGAGGTTCCCGGGTGGTGAAACCCACCCGTAAATGCTTGACGTCCCGGACAGCCATCGGTACCATATCGGTGCTCAACGCCTGTATTTCGCTGGTGCGCATGCACCCGGAACGGCCGGTCCGATTCCGGTTTCCCGAAACGGTGCACAAGGCGAAGCGATCACCGATTCCCTCCATGGGCGACGAGAACCCTGGCCGTCCGCCAATCGCGATCCATGTTTCAAGGCCTCAAACGACTCACCACCCATTCGGCGATTTACGGGCTCAGCGACGTGCTCGGCAGGTCCATGGCCTATCTGCTGGTACCGGTGTACACCCATGTCATGCCCGTGGAAGAATTCGGCTACTACGGGCTCGTCTATACCTTTATCGCCCTGACGAACGTCGTTTTCCTCTACGGCATGGACTCGGCCTTTCTCAGGTACTACGTACTGGAGGAGGGGCGCAAGCGGGACACGCTGAGCACCGGGTATCTCACCATGCTGGTCACGTCGGGCGGGCTCGCCGTGATCATCGTCCTGTTCGCCGCCAGGATAGCGCCCCTTATCGCCGTCTCCGCTTCCCTGACGTCGTACGTCCAGCTGGCCGCCGCGGTACTGGCGCTGGATGCCTTGAACGCCATTCCCTTCGCGCGGCTCCGGGGAGAGGGCAGGGCTCCGTTGTTCGCCTCCCTCAAGCTGATGAAGGTGATGATCGAACTGGGTGGAAACTGCTATCTCGTCGTCGTGCTCGACATGGGGCTGGAGGGGATTCTGATCAGCAACATCGCGGGATCGGGGATCGTGTGCCTCATCCTGGCAGGCATAACCCTGCGGCACCTGTCTTTCTCCTGGTCTCGCGAAACCATGGGCCGGCTCCTGAAATTCGGCCTGCCCTACGTGCCCGCCGGCGCCTGCATCATCATCATCGAAACCATCGACCGGCTGATGCTCGAACGGATGGCCGGCACGGAAACCCTCGGTATCTACCATGCGGCCCGGAAGCTGGGCGTCGGCATGCTCATATTCGTCACCATGTTCAGGCAGGCCTGGCAGCCTTTCTTCCTGGAGACTTCCAGGGAGGAAAACCCCAGGCCGCTCTTCGCCCGCGTGCTGACCTACTTCCTCGCCATAGCAGGCGGCGTCTTCCTGGCGCTTTCCTTCCTGATCGACGACCTGGTTCGCCTTTCCATCGGAGGCTATACCCTCATCGAGGCGTCGTACTGGGACGGGATCGGCGTGGTGCCGATCCTGCTGGCGGCTTACGTACTGTACGGTATCTACATCAACCTGACCGTGGGCGTCTACCTGGAGAAGAAGACCATCCTGCTCCCCTTCATCACGACCGCCGCCGCCCTGGTATGCATCCTCACGAACCTCTGGCTTATCCCGGCAATCGGCATGCACGGCGCGGCAACGGCCTCGGCGACCGCCTACGCGGTGATGGTAACCGGGTTGTACCTGGCAGGCCGAAAGTACTACCCGATACCCTACGAGTATATACGGCTGCTCAAGGTGATCTTCGTATGCGGGGTGCTGTACGCGGTGGGTGTCCTCACCGACAGCACCTGGCCCTGGGAAGTCGCCCTGGTCGCGGTCTACCCGGCGGCGCTGGCGGCGACCGGATTCTTCAACGCGGGTGAAGCGGCGTTTGCGCGACGATTCCTGCGCCTTCGCGGATCGTGATCCACTGGCCGCCTTCGACTCCGGTAACGACATCGCGCGTGCCGCCGGGCCAGTCCACCATGACCGAATCCGCCCCGGCGTAGGCGCCGAGTCCGAAATGGGCCCTGAGATCGTTGGCCGCCAGGTAGCTGTAGGCGCTCCGGATTTCCCGCGATTGTCGCACGGCGTCCGTTACCACGGTAACCCGTGCCCCGATGCCGTTGCGATTGCTTCGGACGCCCTCCGTGGAGACCAGCAGACTGGCGGGACCGCCGCTTCCGCCGGTCCCGACGCTTTCGCCGCTTCCGTCAGACCCGCCGCGCACATCGCGCCCCCCGGCGCCGTCGTTTCGCAGCAACAGGGGGACGTCGTTCACCGTGGTGACCAGGATATCGACATCACCGTCGTTGTCCACGTCGCCGAAAGCCGCGCCGCGGTGCACGCGTTCCACCTGAAAGGCAGCGCCGGCGCCGGCGCTGACGTCGGTGAAAGCCCCGTTCCCTTCGTTCCGGAACAGCTGATTGGTCTGGGCGTAAGTAATCGTCGGATCGAACAGGGAGATATTGTCGATCACATGGCCGTTCGCCGCGAAAATATCCAGCCAGCCATCGTGGTCGAAATCCTTGAAGGCCGTGCCGAATCCCAGGAAAAGTAACGTGGGATTGCCTACGCCCGCGCCGAAAGTGGTTTCGGTGAACGTGCCGTTTCCGTTGTTCCGGTGCAGCGAGTTGGGTTCCAGGGAGAAATTGGTCACGTAGATATCCGGCGACCCGTTCCGGTCGTAGTCTCCGATATCCACCCCCATGCCCGCCCGGGCGACGCCATCCTCGCCATACGCCACGCCCGCCAGCAGGGCCTGGTCGGTAAACGTGCCGTCGCCGTTGTTCCGGTACAGGAAGTCCGGCGTCAGGTCGTTGGCCACGAATATATCCGTCCATCCGTCCCCGTCGTAGTCGCCTCCCACGACCCCGAGGCCTTTTCCGCCCGGATTGGCGATACCCGCCGCCACGGAAACATCCGAAAAGGTCCCGTCGCCATTGTTCCGGTACAGCAGGTCGGCCACGCCCTCGTAGATATCGGGTCCGCAGTAGGACTGGATGCCGTCCCGGGAGCAGCGCTTGTTGGTGTCGAAGTCGAATTCGACGTACACGCAGACGTAGAGGTCCAGGTGCCCGTCCCGGTCGTAATCCAGGAACGCCGCGCTGGTCGAGAACGTGGGATTTCGGGGTACCGACAACCCCGCCTGGCCGGTCACGTCCCGGAAAGTCCCGTCCCCCTCGTTTCGGTAGAGGATGTTCTCCCCGTAGTTCGTGACGAACAGGTCATCGTCGCCGTCGTTGTCGTAATCCGCGACGGCCAGGCCCATCCCGTAACCGCCCTCGTTGCCCACGCCGGCCTGGCCGGTCACGTCCGCGAAGGATCCGTCGGCCTCGTTGCGATAGAGAACGCTGGACAGGGGCCGAACCGGCTCAAAACCCGGGATGGCCGCGCCGTTGAGCAGGTAGATGTCGAGGTCGCCGTCCCCGTCGTAGTCGATGAATCCACCACCGGACGCGACCGTTTCCAGGAAGTAGTACCGGCCCGTTTTTCCGTTGGTATGGCGGAACGAGATTCCGGCGGAAGGCGCGATGTCCGTGAATTGCACCTCCGTCCGGATCGAATCCGGCCGGTTATCGGCAAAATCGCAGGAAAGGAAGAGGAACAGGAAGAGGAGAAGTGCCGCAACCCGGGGGCATGGGGACGCCGGAACCCGGTATATAGCATGCATGAGACTACCGATCCTCCCAGCGTCCATGCGTCCGACCGGCGCCCGCGTCAACGGCGTTTTCTCATAAGTACCACGGCCATGGCCGCGAGGACCAGGACACCCAGGCCGATTCCGGTGACGAGAAAACCCGATACCGGTTCACGGATCAGGGGGACTTCGAAGTTTGCACGGGCGTACTTGCCGCCGCCTAGCGCGAATTCGACGGAGGCATCGTGTATGCCCGGGACACGGCGCGTCCACGATATCGGCCTGTCTATGGCCTCGCCGACGGTATCGTGGTAGTGCGTGAACATGTTCCCGTTCGGGTCCTCTATGCTGAGTCGTATGACGCCAGGATAGTACTCGCCCGTGCCTTTCAGCTGCGCGTAAACGACAAACCGGGCATTACCTCCAAGATCGTATGCCTTGAACGTCAGCGTATAGGGCGCTTCCATTTCTAAGGAGGCATCGACCACGGCCTGTTCCGAGTAGGTATAACCAACAAACGTACCGCCGGCCACATGGTCTTCGTCAGGCACCGGACTGCAGCATATAAAGGCGGCCGTCGTCAAGAGTATTGCGAAACGTCCTTGCACCGGCTCAACTCCTCGGGAAAAGAAATCGTATACCTTACGACACGCCCCTCGTCCAATTCCACGAAGTAGATGCGGCCCTGGCGATCCACATGCATGGGAACGCCGCTTACATCCAACTTCGCTGTCATCTCCCACTTTCCTTCCGACGTAAAGAAATCGTACCACCGATCCAGCTTCGTTATCTTGAGTCGCGGCGTGCCCAACGCGTTAAGGCCTATCTGTTCGAACTCCTGATACTCTATGGTGTTCATGATACGACCTTCGGGCAACAAGGCCAATCCACCCGAAATACCCACTGGGGGAGGCCCCAATACGCCGCCCCCCCAGCGCCCCATTGGAACCATTTTGAAAGGCGTAGTTCGATTGAACTCCATTTCCAGCCCGTTTACGCGATCAAACTTCCGTATCCAGTAGGGGTGTTTCGCTGAAACGAAGACATACCCATCCACTGTTGTTTCCATGGCCGCGTCTGAATAAGCAATGAACTGATTGAAGTTCCCTATACGGCGCAGATCCTCGCGAGGATTATAGAATTTGTCTAAAGGATCGCCGGATGGACTGAATTTGTAGATCAATTCATGCTGCGTAATGACGAATATGAGTACATTTCCCTCGGCGTCGATGCGTATGCGGCGGGGCTTGGTCACCTGCGTGTTCCAGATGTCCGCGAAAGTAAAATCCGGATTCAACACCGTTACACGGTCGAGTTCGCTGTCCAGCACATAGAGTTTCTGGTCGGCATCCAGCACCATATCCACCGGCGCCGAGAACTGAAGGGGGCCAACTCCTTCCGATCCGACAGAGGCCAGTAAACTGCCATCGTCCGAGAATTTGAGAATCTGTTTCTGTGCCGCATCGGCGACGTAGATGTTGCCATCCTTGTCCGTAGTCACGCCGAAGACCGAAGAGAAGATCCCTTCAGCTCGACCGTCTATCACCACGTCTTCGATCAGATTCACGTCAGCCGTCTGATCGGGCGAATGTCTGATCGGTGCGTCGCTGATTACCCGCGAAACACCGGCCACAACTTCAATTCTACCACGCCACTGACCATCCTCGGGGACGTCGCCGCAACCCGATACGAGCGCCGCGCCCGTGAGGATCGACAGCACTACGTACTTTAACCGCCTCATGCGCCTCTCCTTCTGTTCTAAGAACCGTTTCTATCTCTCTTGATTTCTTCCCACTTCTTCAACAGTTGGGCGTTTTCCGGCTTGATCCGGATCGCTTCCCGCATCGCCTCGTCCGCTGCCCTGTACTCCCCTCTGGCGTTGAGCACAACCGCCTTTGTTTCATAGGAAAGGGAGTTCGGGGCTATCTTCAAGGCCTTGTCAGCCAACTCCAGTGCGCGGTCCAGGTTTTCACCATGCCGGGTATGGAGCCATGCCAGATTCGTGTAGGCATCCACAAAGGTCGAATCCAGCAGGATAGACTGCTGGTAGGCGCCGCGGGCTTTCTCGAATTCTCCGAGTTGTAGATAAGTCACACCCAGATTGTTGTACGCCTCCACGAAGCCCGGCGCGAGATCCGTGGCGATCCTGAATTCACCGACCGCCTCCTTATAGCGTCCGATGCGCGTCAAGGCCGTAGCCAGGTTGTAATGCGCCTCTGCCGTGCGCGGATGCAGCAATACCAGGTCTTCCGCCTCTTTCACCTCTTCCTGGATGGTCTTGAGCTGCTGAAATCTGTCGAGGAACCCAACCGCTTCACCCTGCCTGCCCAAGGCGTTCAGCGCGTTGCCCAGCGCCAGATATGGCTCGGAATAGCCGGGGTTTGACTTGATGGCCCGATCGAAAGCGCTCAGCGCTTCTTCATGACGCTGCGCAAGGAAATAGGCCGTACCGACATTGTACAGCAGGGAAGCCGATTCAGGATCCAGGGCCAGGGCCTTCTCGTAGAAACCTATCGCTCGTTCCGCCTCTCCAATGCGCATGTTGCTCAGGCCCAGTCCACCGAGCGCCGCCACCGATGATTCATCCACGCGTAGAGCATTCTCGTAAGCCTGAATGGCCTGGTCCGGTTTCCCCTCGCTCAGCGCGATGACACCGAGTTGGATGTAAGCTTCTATAAATCCGGGATCGAGCCGTATTGCTTTTCGAAAGGACTCCCTCGCTTCCTCCAGTTTCCTCTGACCGAACAATACCCGACCCATCGCGTAATGGGCCTCGACGTAACCGGGATCAACGGTCACGGCATTGCCATAGGAAACGGCCGCCTGGCCCAGAGCGCCGAGTTCCTCCTCCGTGAATCCGCGGCCAAACTGAAAGAGGGGATTATCGGGCTCGAGCGTAGTCGCCTCCACCAGGGACGCTATCGAATCCACCAGCCTGCCGGTGATCTGATAGGCCTTCCCCAGGTTGTAGTGCGCATCCGCCCGCTTGGGATCGAGTTCCACTGTACGGCCGAATTCTTCGATCGCCTTTTCGTACTCTTCCTGTCGAGCGTAAAGCAGTCCGAGATTAAAATGTGCGTCGCCATCCTCGGGCCGCAGTTCGAGGACTACCCTGAAGGCCGATTCCGCTGTAGCCAGCTTTTCAAGAGACAGGGCGGCAAGCCCCAGGTTAAAGTAGTTATCCGGATCTTCTTTGTTTTCTTCGATCCGTCTCCGGAAATGCATCACGTCACTATGAAGACGGTTTTCGTCCTCAAGCGTCAGTTGCCTAGGATGTTCCCGGGGAGGATTGTATATGATCGTGGTATAGGGACCGGTATCCGCAAGGAAAGGAATAAACAGGAGAAGAGCGGAAAAGATGATGTTGCGCATAGGCCAAGTTGAACTGCGAACCGGGTTAAGCCTCGACGTCGGGACGGCCGGAGCCAGAGCGGGAAAGGTTGAAGAGCTGCAGTTTCCAGGCACCTGTCAGTCGAAATAGGAACGGATGCGGGCGAGAAGGGTCTGTCCTTGTGGCGGCGAGGAAGCTTGGGTCTGATTGCGTGGCCTGAGCGTAGTCACGTCGGTGGCGACCGTCATGTCTTTCTGCGTCCACTTCTTGAGGTCCGCGAGCGGTTTAAACGCTCTCCTGTAAATCAGGTCTGTATGGACATCTACTCGATCGGCGTCGGACGGCATTTCAAACGTATAGACGGAGACATCGTTTTCCAGGGCCTTGATCCGGGTATCTTCGACGATGCGGGTCGCCTGCCAGTCCATGACATGGGAATTGCCTTTGTCGTCACCGAAAACGAGGGCGAATCCTTTCCCCGGATACCCGGCGTAATTACCCTCTTTCAGGTCGCCTTCTCCGCCGTAGACGGGTACCCGCTGGTCCCCGGTATAACGCAGGGTATCCCCGTTTTCCAGTACCGGCGTTACCAGGAGCAGCATATTCCGTATCGTAATGCCCGATGGAATATGGTGTCCCGTATTAACGTTGCGCACGTTAATGGTGACGGTCAACTCTCCTTGAGACGCCACGGCATCTATGGCCAGGGTGGCAGCGTTCGCCAGCAGCTTCTCCGTCGCACCCGGAAAGTCGTGGTGTTTTACCGTAGCCGCGTCCCGGTCCGCCACCGGCGTCCAGAACTTATCGGCGTCACCGTCGACGAAGGTAGCCAGACCGTAACCGAGCTCCGGCTTCATGTGACAGTCCTGACATTCTATTCCCATGGCCGAATAAGGACTTTCCTTCCACTCCCGGTAAGTATCCATGAACGGAAGGCCGTGTTCGTTCTTGTGTTGGTGGCAGGCAGAACAGTAGTCACTGCTCTGATACTGGGGATTGTAGCTGGCAATCATTGGCGAGGTATGTTCAATACCCGGGATGGGAGAAAAGTTGATCACGTCATCATAGGGCCCGTACACGAACATCGGCGGCAGCCGCCCGGAGATTCGTCGCCGTTCCCTCTCTTCCGCCATGTTGACTCGATGCAGGGTAATGGATCCATTGACGCCGGCTTTCTCATTGACCTCCACGTTCTGGATCTTATGGCAGAAGTCGCAATGGATACCGGCGCCGTCAACCGAACCCGCTTTTCGTTCATATTCCGCCCGTTCGAGTGACTTGTACCCTTGCTCCGTGGGGTAGGCGACGATCGTACGGTTGTAAACCACCTTCAAATCAGTCTTCCCGGGCGAGTTGATGGCGGCCGTCGGCGCGTGACAGTCGGCACATTCTCCCGGGTCATCTGGAAAATCCAGCCGGAAACCCGGACCAACGTTTTCGTTTCCTTCCGCGTCCGTACCATCATAGAGGTTTATCGTCCACGGATTGTCCACGCCCTTGGCGTGTTGCGAAGTGCTCCACTGGTTATAGAGGTCGCGATGGCACAGGTAGCACGTGGGCTCGAAATGGCATAGGTTGCACCCTTCCTCGAAACCCGTATGCGACTGCATCCGCAAATCCTCCAGCTCTTCGGGTTCGGTGCGCAGGTCAACCAGTGACCGGTGGGGCGTGATGAAATCGTAACTGCTATCGTCTTCCTCCGGCACCCTTTCCATGATTATCGTTGTATATGAGGTTTTCGGATCTGCCATGACGCCGCCATTTATCCAACCTTCCTTTCCGGCGGTGATGACGAAATCCTGCACCGGTTCGCCTGGTATTTCCAGCGTAAACCTTCCGTTTGAATCGGTGACCACAAAATCCGGACTGCCGTGTTCCCGCACGCGAACACCAGGAATCGGCTTCTTTCCATCCGTAACCACCCCGCTGACCTGAATAGCTGCGGCGTCCATGCTGAGGAAAGCACAGCACAATGAAGCAAGACTCATGGATATGAAGTACGGGAATCGCATTTTCCTGACAAACCACCTATGCTCGGTCCGCAAACGGATCCAATCAATTCTTCTATACAAACGGAATCCCTCATCGAACAGACTGAGGGATTCCTACTGCCCCCTGCTTGACCACTACTACTTCATTCCATTAGCGCCTACTACTGGTACCCATGCTAGAAGCCAACGCCAACGGAAATGCGATGTAGATCATCAAGGAGGTCGAACTGGGTGTATGCGTAGTCGATGTTAAGACTCAACTCACCCTGGCTGAATCTCAGGCCGGCACCCGCGGAAAGCCCCTCATCCTGGCCGCCGCTGTATCCGACTTTCCAACCGACACGACCCGCGAGGTACTCATTTACCCACCATTCGATTCCCGTATTGAGTACGGAATCGAATTCACGGAGCTTCCAGAGTTCGGCACTGACCATGACGCTTCCCACCGGAAGTGACGCCGGTTCGCCAGCGAACCCGATCCGGAACGTCGTCGGCAGAATATCTCTGGCATTGGATTCATCAATAAACTGCATATCCGGCCCGAAATTCTGAAACGACGCGCCAATACGGAAGTTTCTAAAATCGGTGGTATAAATGGTACCCGCATCGAACGCGACTGCCCTGCTCGTTCTGTCGACGTCGCCCGCGCCACTCGTACCTTCCGAAATGAACTTTACGGATCCGCCGACCGCGAAGGAATCCGTCAATCGACGCGCGTAGCTCGGACCGATCGCCAGGTCGGTGACCGTAAAGTTCTGACCAGCCGTATCAAACTGGTGCGTCGGGTCCGTCGAGGTAGTAAAGGGTATATCGCCGGAAAGCAGCGAATGCACACCTAAACCGACGGCACCGTTGTCACCGAGATTCCACACCAGGGCGGCGCTGAACAGTGTCATTTCTGCAAAGTACTTTGTATATGAGACACCTACCGCGCCTCTGCCCTCTACGAACACCATGGTTGACTGATTCGTCAGTGCGGCGAATGCTCCCAGATCCGTATAGGCTGTGGCAGAAGACGCGAGTCCGGCGGCGCGCGCGCTAGAATCGAGCGTCAAGAACTTCGTCGCGGCGCTTCCGCTTTTGGAAACCTGGGCATGTGCCGGGACCGACAGGGCCATCAGCAGTCCCGCGATCATACCCCATCGAACGAATGCTTTCATTGGAAATCCTCCCTGAATCAGGTGTGTCCTGCACTCCGGCCACCCTACATGGGGCATAGGGAGTGCAGGACTTGCCGTTCCTTACCGCCGGACGTATAGTTTCAGGGTCTTCGTGAAATTCACGCCGCCAATTTCAGCTTCGATGACGATGATGTAAAGACCGCTGGAAACGGGAACGTTCGAATTGTTCTTCAAATCCCATTCGTCTACACCGCCGGTCGTCTTTGCAGTCGGCAACGAGAACTGGTCAACCAGCAATCCCGCCGCATCAAAGATCGTGACCCGACTCGGAACCGGCATATTGAAGAACTTCACGGACTGCGATCTCGTTGCCAAATCCCACTGGGCCTGGAATACGAAGGGATTAGGCGCAACGGTGACCAGATCCGCGAATTCCGCCTGACCGCTAACCACGCTGTTTCGAACGATCGTGGTCGGGATGACGTCCTGGCCCGGAACCTGCGGCCCTATGGTCAGACCGCGATACGGCCACTGACCATGCCAGCGTCCGTCCGTGCCGTTCGCGTTCATCGTGTAAAAGCTTTCCAGACCGTTGATCGTACGGACGATCTGCTGCTGCGTCGAACTCTGATCGAGCACATAATTGTCGAAATCATACTGAACAGCGCTCTCGTTGTCCACCGCGGCAACATAGTACCAGTAACTGAAACCGATCAGTACGGAAGGATCTTCGAACATGTATCCGCTCTTACCAATCAGGCGAGGATCCACTTTGATACCGCCCACGCTGGTAATCTGCGAATCACCCGATCCGATGGCGTCGGCATAACGATCCGGGAAACTACCCATCCCGATAGCCGTAGTCGCGCCAACCTCGACATGAATATCTCCGCTGTGTGCA